>CAJWQN010000160.1 GCA_913045505.1 uncultured Rhodospirillaceae bacterium
GCGGACCTCGGACGGCGGATCGCGGCGGCGCGGGCCGAATTGGCGATCGTCGATGCCGCGCTCGCCCCGATCCAACAGCGCAATCTGGAGAAGGCCTGGCACTGCAAGGTCATTGATCGCACCGGCCTCATCCTCGAAATCTTCGGCGCCCGCGCCCGTACCCGCGAGGGCCGCCTGCAGGTCTCATTGGCCGCTTTGAGCTATCAGCGCAGCCGGCTGGTTCGGTCCTGGACCCATCTGGAGCGGCAACGGGGCGGCCATGGGTTTCTGGGCGGCCCCGGCGAATCCCAACTCGAATCGGACCGCCGCCAGCTCGACCAGAAAATCACCCGGCTGCGCCGCCAACTCGATGGCGTGGTCCGCACCCGTGCCCTGCATCGCGCCGCCCGCCGGCGCATTCCCTATCCCGTGGTGGCCCTGGTCGGCTACACCAATGCCGGCAAATCGACCCTGTTCAACCGTCTGACCGGCGCCGGCGTGAATGCCGAGGACAAATTGTTCGCGACCCTGGATCCGACGATGCGTGGTCTGGTCCTGCCGTCGGGTCGGACAGTGATCCTGTCCGATACGGTCGGTTTCATATCCGATCTGCCGACCGAACTGGTGGCCGCGTTCCGGGCAACCCTGGAGGAAGTGGTCGCCGCCGACATGATTGTTCATATCCGCGATATCTCCCAGGCGGATCACGCCGCGCGGAAGGCCAGTGTCGAGGCGATACTCGACGATCTCGGCATCGACGGCGCCGGGGACCAGGGATCGATGATCGAGGTGTTCAACAAAATCGATCTGGTGGATCGCTCGGCCGCCGCGGCCATGCCGGTCAACGGCTGGGCGCACCCCGGCCCGATCGCCGTGTCCGCCATGACCGGCGAGGGCTGCGGGCGCATGTTGCGGATGATCGACGATCGGTTGACCGCCGGGCGCCCGATCGTCGGTCTGCGGATCGGATTGGACGACGGCGCCGCTCTGGCCTGGCTCTACCGCCATGGCGAGGTGCTCGAGCGCGCCGACGACGATCGCTTCGCCTGTTTGCGGGTCGGTCTGGACGACGCCGACCAGGCCCGTTTTCGGCGCCGGTTTCCCTCTCACGGTGGCGACGGCGGAATTTTTCTGGAATAACGCCGGAATATCATCGGTCGCGGCCTTGACAGGCGGACGGCCCTTCCATATATCCGGGTCTTCGGATAGCACTCGACCGGATCGAGTGCTAGCAATCCGTGGGATTCATCGAACGCTTCCGAAATTGTGGAGAGAAACGGATGAAAATCAGGCCGTTACACGATCGCGTCTTGGTAAAGCGCATCGAGGAGGACGAACGATCCTCCGGCGGGATCATCATTCCCGACACCGCCAAGGAAAAGCCGATGCAGGGCAAGGTCATGGCCGCCGGCTCCGGCGCCCGCTCCGAGGAGGGCAAGCTCACGCCGCTCGACGTGAAGAGGGGCGACAAGATTCTGTTCGGCAAGTGGTCGGGCACCGAGGTCACGCTCGACGGTGACGAGCTGTTGATCATGAAAGAGTCCGACATCATGGGTATCATCGAGTAAGGAACACCGAGATATGCCTGCCAAAGAGGTAAAATTCAGTACCGACGCCCGCGAGCGGATGCTCCGGGGCGTCGATATTCTGGCCAACGCGGTGCGCGTGACCTTGGGGCCCAAGGGCCGCAACGTCGTGCTCGACAAGTCCTTCGGTGCGCCCCGCATCAGCAAGGACGGCGTGACCGTGGCCAAGGAAATCGAGCTTGCCGACAAGTTCGAGAACATGGGCGCCCAGATGGTGCGCGAGGTCGCGTCCAAGACCAGCGACATCGCTGGCGACGGCACCACCACCGCGACCGTGCTCGCCCAGGCGATCGTGCGCGAGGGCTCCAAGGCGGTGGCCGCCGGCATGAACCCGATGGATCTGAAGCGAGGCATCGACCTCGCGGTCTCGACGGTGATCGCCGAGATCTCCAAGCAGTCCAAGCGGGTCTCGGGCCACAAGGAAATCGCCCAGGTCGGCACCATTTCGGCCAACGGCGAGGTCGATATCGGCGATATCATCGCCGAGGCGATGGAAAAGGTCGGCAAGGAAGGGGTGATCACGGTCGAGGAGGCCAAGGGCCTGGACACCGAACTCGACGTGGTCGAGGGCATGCAGTTCGATCGCGGTTATCTCTCGCCCTATTTCGTGACCGACGCCGAGAAGATGACCTGCGAGTTGGATGAGCCGTTCGTGCTGATCCACGAGAAGAAGCTCTCGGGCCTTCAGGCGATGCTCCCGGTTCTTGAGGCCGTGGTCCAGTCGGGCAAGCCGCTGCTGGTGATCGCCGAGGATATCGAGGGCGAGGCGCTGGCGACCCTGGTGGTCAACAAGCTGCGCGGCGGCCTCAAGGTCTCGGCGGTCAAGGCGCCGGGCTTCGGCGATCGTCGCAAGGCCATGCTCGAGGACATCGCGATCCTGACCGGTGGCCAAGTGATCTCCGAGGATGTCGGCATCAAGCTCGAGAACGTGTCGCTCGACATGCTCGGCCGCTGCAAGCGGATCATGATCAACAAGGAAGAGACCACGATCATCGACGGCTCCGGCAAGAAGAAGGCGATCGACGGCCGGATCGGCCAGATCAAGGCCCAGGTCGAGGAAACCAGCTCGGATTACGACCGTGAAAAGCTGCAGGAGCGGCTGGCCAAGCTGGCCGGCGGCGTCGCCGTGATCAAGGTTGGCGGCGCCACCGAGGTCGAGGTCAAGGAGCGCAAGGACCGGGTCGAGGATGCGCTGCATTCGACCCGCGCCGCGGTCGAGGAGGGTATCGTCCCGGGTGGCGGGGTGACCCTGATCTACGCGTCGCGCTTGTTGAGCAAGCTCAAGCCCGAAAATCACGATCAGCAGGTCGGAATCGACATCGTCGGTCGGGCGCTCAGGATGCCGCTGCGCTACATCGCCGAGAACGCCGGCAATGACGGCTCGATCGTGGTCGGCAAGATCCTGGAGTCGAAGGACACCCGGTTCGGCTTCGACGCCCAGGCCGAGAAGTACACCGACATGGTCAAGGCCGGCATCATCGATCCGGCCAAGGTCGTCAAGACCGCGCTTCAGGACGCGGCCTCGATCTCCGGTCTTCTGATCACCACCGAGGCCATGGTCGCCGAAGTGCCCGAGAAGAAAGAGCCCATGGGCGCCCCTCCGGGCGGCGGTGACATGGGCGGCATGGGCGGCATGGGCGGCATGGGCTTCTAACCAGCGCCGTTCAACGCACCATTATTGGGGGCCGCGCCATTCACCCGATGGCGCGGCCCTTTCTTTTGAGGCGACTCTCACTCCGCCCGGCCGTTGCCGGGGATTTGGCGGGCGGGTAGGATGCGCGCCGTCGAGATTAGGGGAGGGGCATATCCATGGCGACGGGAGCGAAAGTGGCGTTTGTCGGGCTTGGGGTGATGGGGTTTCCCATGGCCGGGCATCTGGCCGCCAAGGGCCATGACGTGGTGGTTTACAACCGCACGGGTGCCAAGTCCGAGGATTGGGTCGCCAAGCATGGCGGGCGCACGGCGCCGACCCCGGCCGCCGCCGCCGAGGGTCGCGACTTCGTGTTCGTTTGCGTGGGCAACGACGATGACGTTCGCGGCGTGATGCTCGGCGGGGACGGCGCCATCGCCGGCATGAGCGCGGGCGCGGTGCTGGCCGATCACACCACCGCGTCGGCGACCCTGGCCCGTGAACTCGAAGCCGTCGCGGGCGAGAAAGGGATCGGATTTCTGGACGCCCCGGTGTCCGGCGGCCAGGCCGGCGCCGAAAACGGGGCACTGACGGTCATGGTCGGCGGCCAGCAGGGGCCGTTCGATAAGGCCAAGCCGGTGATGGACAGTTACGCCAAGGCGGTCACCCTGATGGGCCCGGCCGGCGCCGGTCAGCTCACCAAGATGGTCAATCAGATTTGCATCGCCGGCCTGCTCCAGGGCCTGGCCGAGGGCATGAACTTCGCCGCCAAGGCCGGCCTGGATGCCAAGACCGTGGTCGATGTCATCTCCAAGGGCGCCGCGGGCTCCTGGCAGATGGAAAACCGTGCCCTGACAATGGCCGACGACAAATTCGATTTTGGCTTTGCCGTCAATTGGATGCGGAAGGATCTCGCGATTGTGCTCGAAGAGGCCCAGAGCAACAAGGCGCGGGTGCCGGCGACCGCGCTGATCGATCAGTTCTACGCCCAGGTCCAGGATCGTGGCGGCGGCCGTTGGGACACCTCCAGTCTGATCCATCTGTTGGCGCACGAGTAACGGATAGGGCGGCGTTGGTGCCCGGGGCTCAGGCCGACTCCTCGGACTTGGCCTGATCCCACAACCGGTCCATCTCGGCCAGGCCCGACTGCTCGGGCGTACGGCCTGAGGCCGCGAGCAGGGCCTCGATCCGGCGGAAGCGGCGCTCGAATTTGGCGTTGCTTTTGCCGAGCGCTGCCTCGGCATCGACGCCCAGATGGCGGCAGAGATTGGCGCAAACGAACATCACGTCGCCGAGCTCCTCGGCCAGACGCTCGCGCGCCGCGCCGGCTTGGATTTCGGCCCGCAGCTCGGCCAATTCCTCGTCGAGCTTGTCGAACACCGGCGCGGTCGTCGGCCAGTCGAAGCCCGCGCGGGCGGCGCGTTTCTGCAGTTTGACCGCGCGGCTGAGAGCGGGGAGGGCGCGCGCCACCCCGTCGAGGGCGCTGGGCGCGGTTTCGGGTGCCGCCTTGGCGGCGCGTTCTTCCGCCTTCATGGCTTCCCAGGACTGCGTTTGGGCGGCGGCGGAAACGATCTCGGCATCGGCGAAAACGTGCGGATGACGCCTGACCATCTTGTCGCAGAGTCCGGCGACGATATCGGCGAAACGGAATCGACCGCCTTCCTCGGCCATCCGGGCATGGAACACGACCTGGAACAAGAGGTCGCCGAGCTCGTCCTGGAGCGCCGCCATATCGCCGTCGGCGATCGCCTGGGCAACCTCGTAGGCTTCCTCGACGGTGTAAGGCGCGATGCTGGCGAAATCCTGCTCCCGATCCCATGGACAACCCTGCGCTGGATCCCGAAGCTGGACCATGATCGCGAGCAATCGTTCTATCTGATCCATGGATCGACGAGGAGCCTCCCTGATTTGATCGCCAAAATTATCGCATAAGGTTTATTATGGGAAATATGATATTTCCACACCATATCAAAAGCTAACCCTTATTCATTAACCATCGAACTTCACGAACCGCAAGGCCGATACCGGCCATCAGTATGACGCAGATCGCGATCATCAGCAGGATCGTGGCGGTGCCCAGTTCCTCGCCCAGGTTCATATACACCGCCGCGCGAATGGCGCCCCAGACGCCGCCGGCCGTGGCCAACAAGCCGATCGTCCTGGTCACCTCGCGATTCACGCTCCAGCCGATCACCGCCGCCATCACCCACAGGATCGGATCGCGCAGCGCGCCGGCGATCATCGCCCAGAGCAGATGGCCGTCCATGATCAGTCCGCGACCTCTATGACCATGCCGTCATAGGCCGGCTCGACTCCCGCGGGCAGCGCGTTCGCCAGGGTCTGGTAATCGAATTCCGACGACATATGGGTCAGAATGGCCCGGCGCGGCGCGAGCCGCTCGATCCAGTTCAAGGTGAGCGGCAAATGCGCATGGCCCGGATTGGGCTGGTAGCGGGCGCAATCCACGATCCACACGTCGAGGTCGGCCAGCGCCGCGAACGCCGCCTCGGTCAATTGATTGACGTCGGTGCTGTAGGCGAAGCGTCCGATCCGCAGCCCCAACGTGTCGACCCGGCCATGCCCCTGGGCGAACGGAACGATTTCGATTTCGCCAATTCGGAACGCGCCGTTGATCGTCTTGGCGACCAATGACGGCCGGTACCATGGCCCCCGGTACTGAAGGCGTTCGAACGCATAGCCGAAGCGCGCTCGGATCGTCGCCAGGGTCTCCGGCTCGCCGTATACGTCGAGCGGTCCGCTCCTTATGTGGTTGAACCCGCGTAAATCGTCGATGCCGTGAGTATGATCGGCATGGCCATGGGTGTAGACCACCGCGTCGATGCTGTCGATCGCGGCGTCCAGGCATTGCTCGCGGAGGTCGGCGGACGTGTCGACCAGCACCCGGGTCGCGCCCTTGGCGAGCAGGATCGACACCCGCCGGCGCCGGTTCCTCGGATTGGTGGGGTCGCACGCGCCCCAATCGTTGCCCACCATCGGCACGCCGCTCGACGGGCCGCAGCCCAGAACGGTGACCTTCATGGCATCCCGGTTGGCCTGGCCTTGGTGAACAAGGCGAAAAAATTTCGGGTCGTCGCCGCCGCCACCTCCGCGGGATCGAGATTCAGAAGCTCCGCCAGGCTATCCGCGATGTGGCATACGAAACCGGGTTCGTTGCGCCTTCCCCGCTTGGGCACCGGCGCCAGGAACGGCGCGTCGGTTTCGACCAGAAGCCGATCGAGCGGCAAATCGGCGATGATCCCGCGTAGCGCGCGCGCGCCCTTGAAGGTCATGATCCCGGAGACCGAAATATAAAGGCCGCAGGCGAGCGCCATCTCGGCGACTTCGCGGTCGGCCGTGAAGCAATGGATCACGCCCGGAAAGGCGCCGACGGCCGATTCCTCGGCGAGCATCTCGGCCGTGTCCGCGTCCGCGTCGCGGGAATGGACGATCACCGGCAGGCCGGTCTCCCGCGCGGCGCCGATATGCGCCCGAAAACTCTGTTTCTGGGCCGCGCGCGGGCTGTTCTCGTAGTGATAATCGAGCCCGGTCTCGCCGATGCCGATGACCTTCGGATGCCTGCCGAGCCGGATCAGGGTCTCGGGAGTCGCCATGGCTTCGTCGGCGGCGTGGTGCGGATGGACGCCGACCGAGCAGTACATATCGG
>CAJWQN010000161.1 GCA_913045505.1 uncultured Rhodospirillaceae bacterium
CGGTGAACGAGCCGATGCAGACCGGTTTGAAGGCGATCGACAGCCTGGTGCCGATCGGGCGCGGCCAGCGCGAGCTGATCATCGGCGACCGCCAGACCGGCAAGACCGCGCTCGCGATCGACACGTTCATCAATCAGAAAACCACCAACGCCGGCGACGACGAATCGAAAAAGCTCTACTGCATTTACGTCGCGGTCGGCCAGAAGCGATCGACGGTCGCCCAGATCGTCAGGACCCTGGAGGAAAACAGCGCCCTGGACTACTCGATCGTGGTCTCGGCGACCGCGTCGGAACCGGCGCCGCTTCAGTTCCTGGCGCCCTACACCGGCTGCACCATGGGCGAGTTCTTCCGCGACAGCGGCATGCACGCCCTGATCATCTACGACGATCTCTCCAAGCAGGCCGTTTCCTATCGGCAAATGTCGCTGCTGCTGCGCCGCCCGCCCGGGCGCGAGGCCTATCCGGGCGACGTCTTCTACCTGCATTCGCGCCTGCTGGAGCGGGCCGCCAAAATGAACCCGGACAGCGGCGCCGGTTCGCTGACCGCGTTGCCGGTGATCGAGACCCAGGCCGGCGACGTCTCGGCCTATATTCCGACCAACGTGATTTCGATCACCGACGGCCAGATCTTCCTGGAGACCGAGTTGTTCTATCAGGGCATCCGCCCGGCGATCAATGTCGGCCTGTCGGTGAGCCGGGTCGGGTCGGCGGCCCAGGTCAAGGCCATGAAGCAGGTCGCCGGATCGATCAAGTTGGAGCTCGCCCAATATCGCGAAATGGCGGCGTTCGCCCAATTCGCCTCCGATCTCGACGCCGCGACCCAGCGCCTGCTGGCCCGCGGCGAGCGCCTGACCGAACTGCTCAAACAGCCGCAATATTCGCCGGTGCCGGTCGAGGAGCAGGTGGTCGTGATCTATGCCGGCGTGCGCGGCTATCTGGACGCCATCGCCGTCGCCGATATCGGCCGTTTCGAGGCCGGCGTGCTGGGCACCATACGCGCCGATCACGCGGACCTGCTGGCCGCGATTCGGGACGAGGGCGAGATCTCCGAGGCCAGCGATGAAAAGCTCAAGGCGATCATGGAAGGCTACGCCAAGACCTTCGCGTGAGACAGATTTTGATATGACCCCGGGCGCTGCCACCCTTGATTGATCCTCTCGACCATTCCGACTTCGTGACGAATCCATGGCCAGCCTGAAAAGCCTCCGCCTGCGTATCAACAGCGTCAAGGCGACCCAGAAAATAACCAGCGCCATGAAAATGGTGGCGGCATCGAAGCTGCGCCGCGCCCAGGAACGCGCCGAGGCCGCGCGGCCCTACGCCGAGCGCATGGAACGGATGGTCCAGTCCCTGGCGCAGAGCGTCGCCGGCAACGAATCGGCGCCGGCCATGCTTCGCGGGAGCGGGCGCGAGGACACCCATCTGCTGGTGGTCGCGACCTCGGATCGGGGCTTGTGCGGCGGTTTCAACAGTTCGATCGTACGCGCCGCGCGCCAGCGCATCGTAGAGCTCGAGGTGGCCGGCAAGTCGGTCAAACTGTTCGTCATCGGTCGCAAGGGACGCGATCAGCTCGGCCGCGACCATGGCGGCCGGTTCGTCGAGACCCTGGACAACATCGGCGTCCGCGGCCCCCAGTTCGCCGAGGCCGCGACGATCGCCGAAACCTTGAGCGAACTGTACGCCGCCGGCGAATTCGACGTCTGCGCCGTCGTCTACAACAAGTTCAAATCTGCGATCTCACAAATCGTTACGTTTCAGCAATTGATTCCGTTCGCGGCTGACGAGGAAGCCGCCGCGATCGATCTGGGCGGCGCGATCTACGAGTTCGAGCCGGACGAGGCCGAGATTCTGGACGATCTGCTGCCGCGCAACGCGGGCGTCCAGATGTACCGCGCGCTGCTGGAAAACGCGGCCAGCGAACAGGGCGCGCGGATGATGGCCATGGACAACGCGACCCGCAACGCCGGCGACATGATCGACAAACTGTCCCTGACCTACAATCGGACCCGCCAGGCCGCGATCACCACGGAACTGGTCGAGATCGTGTCCGGCGCCGAAGTCATTTAGGGCCGGTCGCCGCGTGTCGTTCCGGTATCCGCCCCAGTTCAAGGAGCAAGCACCATGACCAAGACCGTCGGACAGATCACCCAGGTGCTGGGCGCCGTGGTCGACGTGCAATTCGGCGAACACCTGCCGGAGATCCTGAGCGCCCTGGAGTGCGACAACCATGGCGCTCGGCTGGTGCTCGAGGTCGCCCAGCATTTGGGCGAGTCCACCGTCCGGACCATCGCCATGGACAGCACCGAGGGCCTGGTGCGCGGCCAGGAAGTGACAGATACCGGCCAGCCGATCAGCGTGCCGGTCGGCCGCGAGACCCTGGGCCGGATCATGAACGTGATCGGCGAGCCGATCGACGAGCGCGGCCCGATCGAGACCGCCTTGAGGGCGCCGATTCACGCGCCGGCGCCGGATTACACCGATCAATCGACCGAGGCCGAGATTCTGATCACCGGGATCAAGGTCGTCGACCTGCTGACCCCTTATGCGAAAGGTGGCAAGATCGGCCTGTTCGGCGGCGCCGGGGTCGGCAAGACCGTGATCATCATGGAGCTGATCAACAACATCGCCAAGGCCCATGGCGGATTCTCGGTGTTCGCCGGGGTCGGCGAGCGCACCCGGGAAGGCAACGATCTCTATCACGAGATGATCGAATCGGGCGTGATCAATCTCGACGGCAACGCCGAATCCAAGGCCGCCCTGGTCTACGGCCAGATGAACGAACCGCCCGGGGCGCGCGCCCGGGTCGGCCTCAGCGGCCTCACCGTCGCCGAGCATTTCCGTGACGCCGAGGGCCAGGACGTGCTGTTGTTCATCGACAACATCTTCCGGTTCACCCAGGCCGGCTCGGAGGTATCGGTGCTGCTGGGGCGGATTCCGAGCGCGGTCGGCTATCAGCCGACCCTGGCCACCGACATGGGCAATTTGCAGGAACGCATCACCACCACCAAGAAAGGCTCGATCACCTCGGTCCAGGCGATCTACGTGCCGGCCGACGATCTCACCGACCCGGCGCCGGCGACCTCGTTCTCCCATTTGGACGCGACCACCGTGCTCAGCCGCCAGATCGCCGAGTTGGGAATCTACCCGGCGGTCGATCCGCTCGACAGCACGTCCAGGATGATGGATCCCAGGATCATCGGCGATGAGCATTACGCGATCGCCCGCCGGGTTCAGGAAATTCTGCAGACCTACAAGTCGCTTCAGGACATCATCGCGATTCTGGGCATGGACGAGCTGTCCGAGGAAGACAAGCTGACCGTGGCCCGGGCGCGCAAGATTCAGCGCTTCCTGTCGCAGCCCTTTTTCGTCGCCGAGGTGTTCACGGGCGCGCCCGGCAAGCTGGTCAGCCTCGAGGACACCCTGGCCGGCTTCAACACCATTTGCGCCGGCGAATGCGACGACATGCCGGAAGCGAGCTTCTACATGGTCGGCAATATCGACGAAGCGCGCGAGAAGGCCATGCGGATGGCGGCCGAGGCCGCCTGACGCCGGCTCGGGGCGAGATCGGGGAAAGAGGATGGCCGAGGTGGGCAAGGTTACGTTCGAGCTGGTTTCGCCGCAACGGCTTCTGGTGTCCCAAGCGGTGGACATGGTGGTCGTGCCCGGCACCGAGGGCGATTTCGGCGTCCTCGCCGGCCATGCCCCGCTCATTTCCGGGGTCCGCACCGGGGTGATCGACATGTATGAGGGCGACGCGATCGCCGAGCGGATTTTCGTCGCCGGCGGTTTCGCCGAGGTGACGCCCGAGCGTTGCATCGTGCTCGCCGAGGAGGCGGTGCCCCTCGCCGATCTGGATGCCGAGGTGATCCGCGCCCGCGTCCGCGATGCCGAGGAGGCGATCGATGACGCCCGCGACGACGCCGAGCGCGCCCAGCCCGCGGCCGACCTGGAGATCGCCCGCGCCATGCTCGAGGTCGCCGAAGCGGGCTGATCAGACCCGCCGCCGGTCAAGCCGCGCAATGCTATTATGGGGACAGTTTACTTAGAGCAAATCCCGAGCGGATCGAATCGATCCGCGACGACGTATTTGCTCGAGAACGAACGATTAGAGCATTTTCCGACCCTATTTGGTCGAAAAATGCTCTAATTATCTCTTCGGTCAGGGAGAGAGTTGGCGAAGTCTCGATAATTGAGTAAACTGTCCCTGTATTAGACGCACCGGTATTGGACGATTGGCGGTCGGGGGCGATTCGATTAGGCTGCCCGGAGTTGGCGTGACAAATCCTTGAGGCGGGGCGGGTGGCGAAGGCGGCGAAGGGCTGGACGCTTGACGAGGTTCCCTGGGATACCTTCGACGGGGCCGAGGTCGATCCAGGGCTGCTCGCGGCGGTCAAGGCGGCGGCGCTGGTCGAGCACAACGGTCTCGACTACGAGGCCTATCTGCACAAGGTGTTCCACGACGATCCCGAATTTCGAGACGCGGCGAGCGCCTGGGCGGGGGAGGAAGTCCGCCACGGCGAGGCGCTGGCCCGGTGGGCCGCGATGGCCGATCCGGGGTTCGATTTCGCCGCCAGTTTCCGCCGGTTCAGAGCCGGCTACAGCCTGCCGCTGGATGTCGATGGCTCGGTGCGCGGGTCACGGGCCGGCGAACTGGTCGCGCGTTGCGTGGTCGAATGCGGCACCTCGTCGTTCTATTCGGCGCTTCGCGACGCCACCCGGGAGCCGCTGTTGAAGGACATCTGCGGCCGACTCGCGGCCGACGAGTTCCGCCACTACAAGCTTTTCTACACTCATCTCCAGCGTTATCTGGAACGCGAAGACGTCGGCCCATGGCGCCGGCTATGGGTGGCGCTGGAGCGGATTCTGGAGCGCGACGACGACGAGCTCTCATTCGCCTATTACTGCGGCAACGATCTCGCCGAGCCCTATGATCGCCGCGCCTGCGCCCGGGCCTATCAGCGCCGGGCCTTCTCGGCCTATCGCCCCGGCCATGTCCAGCGCGGCCTGCGCATGTTGCTCAAGGCCGCCGGCATGGCGCCGCGCGGCCTGCTCGGCCGGGTCCTCGGCCGACTTGCCTGGCGCTACCTGGCATTCCACCGCGCCTAGGCCGGGAACCAGAGCCGAGAGCGGCCCTCGCCCAGTTCGCGGACGAGGCCGGTCCAGGTCTCGCCGCCATCGGTGGTGCCGAAAAGTTGGCCGAGATTGGTGGCGACGCACCAGGGGGTGCTGTTGAGCGTACCGGGCAGGCTCGCGTCGTCCCAGGAAGTGCCATGGTCTCCGGTTTGCCGCGACCCGAGTCCTCCAATCCGCCCCGAACGTCTCGGGAGACCCGGTCGCACCGTGGGGAAGGCGTGTCAAACCGGGCCGAAGGCGGCCGCGCTCGCGCGGCTGCGGGCTTGACACGCCTTCGCCACGGTGCCAATTCGCTGTCGAGACATTCAGGGCTAGGTCTGGCGTCGGGCGAACGCCGTCGCGGGCTTCGGGGTGTTGACGATATTGGTTTCTGAGGGGTGCCGTGGCGCGGGCGATGCAAATCCTTTACATCCATCAGAATTTTCCTGCCCAATACCGCCACATCGCGGCCCATTTGGCGCGCGCCGGCGGCCATGGGCAGGTTTCGATCGCCAAGACCACCGCCGGCCGGGTCGGCGGCGTGCGCGCGATCCACTACCACATCGCCGACACCGCCATGCGCAGCCAGAATCCCTATGTCCTGGATCTGGAAAGCAAGGTCCATCACGGCGAAATGGTCCAAGACGCGATGGTCAGCTTGAAGCGGCGCGGATTCACGCCGGACGTGGTGTTGGCCCATCCGGGCTGGGGCGAGGCTCTGTTCACCAAGGACGTCTATCCGGACGCGCCCAGGCTCGACTATTGCGAGTTCTATTACAACGCATTCGGCGGCGACGTGAATTTCGATCCCGAGCAGACCCAGGTCGAGCCCGACACGGCCCGGATTCGCTCGCGCAACGCCTCGGCCCTTCTGAGCCTGGAAAGCTGCGACTGGGGCTTCAGCCCGACCGGCTGGCAGCGGAGCCAGTACCCCAAATCCTTCCAGTCCAAGATCTCGGTGCTCCATGACGGCATCGACAGCGCCGCCGCCAAGCCGAACGATCAGGTTCGCCTAGGGTTGCCCAACGGTACCACGGTGGCTAAGGACGACGAGGTCGTGACCTATGTGGCGCGCAACCTGGAGCCCTATCGCGGCTTCCACCAGTTCGTGCGCGCCGCCAAGCTGATCACCGAGCGCCGGCCGCGGACCCAGATCATCGTGGTCGGTTCCGACGGCGTCAGCTACGGCCGGAAACTGCCCCCCGGCGAGACCTATCGCAAGCGCTATCTGGCGGAAACTCCGCTCGATGAGGACCGGGTCCATTTCGTCGGCAAGCTGGCTTACGAGCAGTATCTGAAAGTGCTTCAGGTCTCCTCGGTCCATATCTACCTGACGGTCCCGTTCGTGCTCTCCTGGTCGATGCTGGAGGCCATGTCGTCGGGCTGCCTGGTGCTGGGCTCGGAGACGCCGCCCGTGGCGGAGGTCATCGAGGACGGCGGCAACGGCCTGCTGGTCGATTTCTTCTCGCCGGAGATGATCGCCAATCGCGTCGGCGAGGTGCTCGACCACCCGGACCGCATGGCGGCGGCGCGCGCGGCGGCCCGCGAAACCATTCTCGAACGCTACGCCCTCGCCATCTGTCTGCCGCGCCATCTGGCCCTGATCAACGATGTCGCCGAGCGCCGTTTTCCGCCGCC
>CAJWQN010000162.1 GCA_913045505.1 uncultured Rhodospirillaceae bacterium
CGGCGAATGCGGCGGCTACATGGTGCTGGGCGACGGGCTGATCGACGGCGACGGCGCCCGTCATGCCATGGCCGGGCTGCTCGGCCTCGAGACCTCGTTCGCCCAGGCCCGACTGAACCTCGGCTATCGCCAGGTGGCAACGGTGGCGGACGGGCCGCTCGGGCGCTCGGGCACGGGATTCCGCGGCCACGAGTTCCATTACGCCACGGTGGTCCGGGAGGCCGATGATGCGCCCTTGTTCGCCGGCCGCGACGCCAGCGGGACGGATCTCGGCCGGGCCGGCCTGCGCCGGGGCTCGGTTCTGGGCTCGTTCACGCATCTGATCGACGCGGCTTGAAGGCGCCCTCGTCACGCGGCCATGACCACAAGAGCGGCCAGTCCGGCGACCTCGCCGGCCTGCTGGCAGGCACCCAGCACGTCGCCGGTTTGGCCGCCGATTTGGCGCCGGGCCAGCCAGCCCACGGCGCCCGACCCGATCCCCGAGGCCACGAGCATGGCCAGCGCCGGCATCGGCGCCAGGACACCGAAACTGATCGCGATGGCCAGGCCGACCGCGACACCGACCCGGATCGTGCCGGGCCGCCCGGCGCCCGCGCCGAGGCCGTCGTTCCGGGCCGGGCGCAGGATGGCCATCGCCGCCGCCATCCCGGCCCTGGAAGCACTTCCGGCCGCGATCAAGGCCGCGATCACCTGGACGCTGTCAGCGAAAGCGGCGAGCGCCCCGATTCGCAGGCCGAGCATCAGGACAAGGGTGACCACCGCATAGGTTCCGACCCGGCTGTCGCGCATGATTCGGAGCTTGTCCGCCCGGCTACCGCCACCCCCGAAGCCGTCGGCCACGTCTCCAGCGGCATCTTCGTGAAGCGCGCCGGTGAGCCAGATTTGGCCGGCCACGGCGAGCATCGCCGCCAGCGCCGGGGTCAGGCCGATGGCAAAGGCCAGAGCGTATAGGAGGCCGCCGCCGAGCCCGACCGCGGCCCCGATCACGGGAAACGCCCAGGCGGCCGCGCCGAGACGGCCCGGCACCGCGCCGATGCGGGTCCGGATCGGCAGCCGAGTCAGGAAGGCGGCCGCGATCCCGAGGTCCGTGATCCAGCCCCGCGGGCCGATATCGGGTGGCGGTGAGGTGTTGGGCGCGGCCATCGCGCACTTTCCGCTGGTTTGTGGACTTCCGTTATAGGACAGTCTCCGGACCGCCGCCAAAACCATCGCCCGCCGACCAAGCATCTGCCTGACGCGGAGAGACCATGCCTCGAACCATCGCCGATTTGCGAGCGCTCGTTCGCGACCTGCCCGAACCGGATGCCGACGCGATCGCGGCGGCGCGCGCCCGCGACGGTGAACTCACCAAGCCGCCCGGGTCGCTGGGCCGGCTTGAAGACATCGCGGTCTGGATGGCCGGCTGGCAAGCGCCGCGTCCGCCGAGGGCCGAAAACGTCTCGGTCCTGATCTTCGCCGGCAACCACGGAGTGGCGGCGCGCGGTGTGTCCGCTTATCCAGCCACGGTGACCGCCCAGATGGTCGGCAATTTCGCGAACGGCGGTGCCGCGATCAACCAGATTTGCCGCGCCGTCGGCGCCAAACTGGACGTCCAACCGCTGTCGCTCGACCAGCCGACCGCGGACTTCACGGTCGCCCCGGCCATGGACGAGGCCGAGGTCGTGGACGCGTTTTCGACCGGCCTGGGCAAGGTCGAGCCTCAAGCCGATCTGATCTGCGTCGGCGAGATGGGTATCGGCAACACCACTGCCGCGGCGGCGCTATGCCAGGCGGTCTTTGGCGATATAGACGGCGGCTGGGTCGGTCCGGGCACGGGCGTGGACGCGGCCGGCCTGGAGCGGAAGGAGCAGGCATTGACGGCGGCGGCGGCGACTCACGGCACGGCACTCCGTGACGGGGTCGAAGCCATGCGCCGGGTCGGCGGGCGCGAGCTTGCGGCCGTCGCCGGCGCCGTCATCGGTGCCCGGCGGGCCCGAATCCCGGTGCTGCTGGACGGATTCGTCGCCTGCGCGGCGGTCGCGCCCCTGCACGCGTTGAATCCGCTTGCGCTCGACCATTGCCTGGCCGCCCATTGTTCCGCCGAGCCCGGCCATCGGCGCTTGCTCGAGAAGTTGGGCAAGGCACCCTTGCTCGACCTCGATCTTCGCTTGGGCGAGGGCTCGGGCGCCGCCTTGGCCGTCGCCCTGGTCAAGGCCGCGCTCGCCGTCCACACGGGCATGGCGACCTTCGCCGAGGCCGGCGTCAGTGACGCCTGAGTTGTTTTAGGCTGTTTGCGGTCGGGTCTCGCCGCTATATTTTTATGGTATGGTCCGAATCCGGGCCTTGCCGGGCGGAGACAGCCCTCTGGTAGCCACAAGGGGTGGAGACGTGTCGGAATACGCGGGACAGGAACGTACCGAAGCGCCGATCGGCAGCTTGGACGATATCAAGCTGCTCACCGATTTGCCGACCGAGGCCATACGCGAGCTCGAATCGAACTGCAGGTGGATCGAGTTTCGGACCGATGACGTGATCATGGAGCGCGACGATGACGCGCGCGACGTTTATTTCATCGTCAACGGCTCGGTCAGGGTGATGAATTATGTCGGCGACGATCGCGAGGTGACGTTGGCCGAACTGGAAGCCGGCGCCCATTTCGGCGAGTTGTCGGCAATCGGGCCACGGGGGCGCACGGCCCGTGTCATTGGCAAGGATGACTCGGTGATCGCGGTGATGTCGCGCGAGGAATTTCTCGCCACCTTGGTCGAGTATCCGCGGGTGGCGCTTCGTCTGCTCCACCAGCTCGCCGACATCATCCATATCATGAACCAACGGGTTTCGACCCTGAGCACCCTGGCGCCCCGCCAGCGCATCTATCTTGAGCTGCTGCGTCTGGCGGTGCCCGACCCGAAGGCGAACGGAAACTGGTTGATCGAGGTCGTGCCCAATCACGCCGAGATCGCCGGCTGGGCCGGCACCGACAAGCAGGAGGTGGCGCTGGCGATCGGGGCCTTGGCGCGCGAGAAAATTCTGGAACGCAAGCACAAGGCGTTTGTGATCAAGGACCGGTCCAAGCTGCGCATGCTGGCCAGTATCTAGGGCCGCGAATGCGCGCATCCTCCGTGGGACCGGTGTTGCCAACAGCCCCCATCCCGTGACCCGTAATCCCGACATGCGCGGCAGGATTCGGGGCGGGATTCGACCCAGGAATCGGTCATGGATCTGATCTTGGCCACGGCCAAACTGTTTGCCGCGGCGGCGTTTCCGCTGGTCATGGCCTACGCCGCGTTGAGCGACCTGCGCGACTATCAGATTCCGAACTGGATCTCGGTGGTGGTGCTGATCTGCTTCTTTCCGGTGGCCGCGGCCTCGGGCTGGGGGGGCATGGCCATGCTGGCGAGTCTGGGCGCCGGCGCCGTGGTCTTGATCGGCGGCCTGGCCCTGTTCGCCTTCGGCATGCTGGGCGGCGGTGACGCCAAGCTCCTGGCATCGTCATCGGTCTGGTTTGGCTGGAGCGCGGTCATCGACTATCTGTTGGCGGTGGCGTTGTGTGGCGGCGTTCTGTCCCTGGCGGTGCTCGTCTACCGCCGGTGGCCGATGCCGCGGGCCTGGGCCGAGATCGCCTGGTTGCGCGCCTTGCACGCGAAGGATCGGGGTGTGCCTTATGGAGTCGCGATCGCGATCGGCGCGTTGATTCTTTTTCCCGACCTGCCGGTCCTCGCCGGCGGCGGGCACGGCTAGCGGTATCGCCATGATCGAAGCCGACGGATTGATCAAGAGCTTTCAGTCCGTGCGCGCGCTCGACGGCGCCGGCTTCATCGCCCGCGACGGCGAGGTCACTGGATTGATCGGGCCGAACGGCGCCGGCAAGACCACGGCGCTCAGGATTCTCTACACGGTCATGCGCCCCGATGCCGGCGCGGCGCGAGTCGATGGCCTCGATACCGTCGCCGATCGGCGCAAGGTGCAAGAGCGGGTCGGCGTGCTGCCGGACAGCCTGGGTCTTTATCCGCGCCTGACCGGGCGCGAGCACATTCGTTACTACGGCCGGCTCCATGGGCTGGGCGGCAACAGCTTGGAACGCCGGATCGACGAATTGATCGAGCTGCTCGACATGGGCGAATTCGCCGACCGCCGGGCCAAGGGGTTCTCCAAGGGCCAGACCCGTAAGGTGACGTTGGCCCGCGCCCTGGTCCACGAGCCACCCAACCTGATGTTGGACGAGCCCACCAACGGCCTCGATATCCCCAGTTCCCGCGCGGTCCATAAGCTGATTCGCCGGATTCGTGACCAGGGCCGCTGCGTGTTGTTCTGCAGCCACATCATGCAGGAGGTGGCGGCGATTTCCGAGCGCATCGTGGTCATCGCCAAGGGCCGGGTGGTGGCCGCCGGTACCCAGGGCGAGCTGCTTGCCCAGACCGGCCAATCCGATCTCGAGGAGATGTTCCTGTCGGTCACCGGGGCACCGGCGGAGAGTTGGTGAGATGTGGCGGCGGGTGATCGTGGTCTTCGCCAAGGAGGTGGTCGACAATATCCGCGACCGCCGCTCGCTGCTGCTGGCCTTGGTCTATCCGCTGATGGGACCGGTGTTGTTGGGGGTGATGATCGCCCTGGTGACCGGCATGGTTCTGGCCTATCCCAGAGGCCATGTCCGGCTCTGGGTCCAGGGCGGCGAGTTCGCGCCCGAGCTGATGGCTTTTCTCGAGGACGAGGGCGCGACCATACGGACGGCACCCGACGATCCGGAGGCGCATGTGCGCCGGGGCCGACTCAAGCATGTGGTCGTGATCCCGGAAACCTTCCGCTCGGAATTCGCCGCGCAACGGCCGGCCACGGTCAAGCTGTTCGTCAATTCCTCGCGCCTCTCGGGCCTGGTCGCGGTCAACCAGACCATCGACCTGCTCGAAGCCTATAGTCGCGAGGTCGGCGGCCGGAGGCTGGCCGAGCGCGGCGTCGATCCCCAGGTCGCCCAGCCGGTCACGATAGAGAACGTCAGCGTGACCCGCGGCACCCATCTGGGCGATTTGTTCCTCTTGATGGTGCCGCCGTTCATCATCTTCACGGTGTTCATGGGCGGCGTTTATCTGGCCATCGACACGACTTCGGGCGAACGCGAGCGCGGCTCGCTGGAGCCGCTGCTGATCAACCCGATCGAACGCACCGGGCTGATGCTGGGCAAGTTCATGGCGGCACTCCTGTTCACGGCGGTGGCGGTGATCGTCCAGTTGATCGCGTTCAAGATCATCTTCTATTTCGCCGGCGGCGCGGGCTCGACCTTCGACCGCAACCTGGGCCCGGGCGCCATGCTCGGAATTTTCATGGTGGCGCTGCCGCTGATGATGCTGGCGGTGGCGGTCCAGGTCATCATCGCGACCGTCACCCGCAGCTTCAAGGAGGCCCAGACCTATCTTGGCCTGTTGCCCCTGGTGCCGGCGATTCCGGGCATGGCCCTGGTGTTCGCGCCGGTCCAGGAGCAGACCTGGATGATGACCCTGCCGGCGTTTTCCCAGACCCTGGTGTTCGGCACCTTCATGCGTGGCGAGGTTCCGGGGCTCGGCCCGACCCTGGTCTCGATGTCGGCGACCGCCCTGGTCGCGCTGCTGCTGGTCGCCCTGGCCGCTTGGCTCTATGAGCGCGAGCAGCTCATTTTCGGCGGCTGATCCGGCCCCGGCGTGGCCATGAAGACCTATCGCGGTCGGCGCGAGGCGAGCGGCTGTCGGGTGACGGTCGATGACCGGGCGCTCGACCCCCGGCTCGATCTGGCCGCCGCGCCGGCGACCGGGTTCGAGTGGGGATATGACGGCGCCGGCCCGGCGCGGCTGGCGCTCGCCATCCTCGCCGATCACCTCGACGACGACGCTTTGGGGCTGAGTCGGTTCAAACAGTTCCGCGCCGACGTGATCGCTCGGATCCGGGGCGACGACTGGAGTCTGACCACCGAGCAGATCGACCGCGCCCTGGCCGAGTCCGGCAACGTGACCGAAGTCGCCATGACCCTGGACCAACTTCTCAACAAGGTCAGGGGCCGGGCGTAGTCTCGTCCGAAAACTCGTTGTCGCGGTCGCGGGGGCGGCCGACGAGGGTGGCGCCGCCGTCCACGACCAGGGTCTGGCCGGTGATGAACCGCGCCCGATCGGAAGCCAGAAACACGACCGCGTTGCCGATGTCCCAGCCCGATCCCTCGATCTCCATGGGCGAGGCCAGGCGCCGGCGCTCGCGGGCCTCGGCGCTCATGCCGGCGGCATGGACCATCGGCGTATAGACCGGGCCGGGGGCGATGCAATTGACCCGGATGCCGTCGGTCGCGTGGTCCACGGCCATGGCCCGGGTGAGCGCGATCACCGCGCCCTTCGAGGCCGAATAGGCGGTGAGCCCGCGCGGGCGCAGCGCCGAGATCGATGAGATGTTGACGATCGCGCCGCCGCCCGAGGTCTCGATCATCGCCGGGATCGCGTACTTCGCGGCCAGGAACATGGTCTCGACATTGACCGCCATCAATCGCTGCCAGCGCTCCCGGGTCTCGTCGACCACCGATCCCCGGCCGCCGATCCCGACATTGTTGTCGAGAATGTCGAGCCGCCCGAACCGGGTCAGAGCATCCTCGACCATGCCCGCGCAGTGGGCCTCGTCGCATATATCGGCCTCGCGAGCGGCGCTGACACCACCGGCCTCTGCGATCAT
>CAJWQN010000163.1 GCA_913045505.1 uncultured Rhodospirillaceae bacterium
GCGCCCGGTCGCCAGGCCCGTGAATCCGACTTCGCGGTCGGAAAACGTCCGCGCCAGCGCGACCGCGAGCCGCTCGTGAATCGTGGCCGGCGCGGCGGTCATGTCACCAGCGCCGTCGATTGCAGCGCCAACAGGCGCGCCATGCCGATCTTGTCCAAATAGCCGGCGTGATCGGCGACGCCGAACACATACTCGTCGAGATACCGCTTGAACCCGTCCTCGCTGGCGGAGGCCGCGACATAGGTCTGGAAGTGCTCATCGTCGGTCTGGCTGAACCCGAGCACCGGGCAGGGATGGGCCCCCCACGGCACCTCGACGACGCAATTCGTGCGATAGGAAGGAATCTCGTTGAGCCGCGCGCGCCGGCGAATCTCGGCATTCTCGACAATCCGCTCGGCGGTCACGATCACGGTGTCGCAGGACCGCGCGAGGGCGATGTCCAGGCTTTGCGGCATCAGGCGCCGTTCCGCCACAAGCACGTTGCCAAACGCATCGGCGGCGAGGGCGTGGATGACGACAACGTCCGGGTCCGCCGGCGGCACCGCCCAGAGTTGCCGTCCTGAGAGCGGACAGGTGAACGGCTTGATGTCCGGGTTGTGGCGGACGATGTCGGTGCCGCCCAGAAAACTCGCCTGCAGGAAGGTGTAGTTCTCCTGGCTGGCGCGGAACCGGTCCCAGCTCATCAGCTCGGGATAATCGACCACCGCGAGCGCGCCGGACTCGACCCGCCGGCGGAAATTGGGCGCCAGGCCATATTTCTCGAGGCCGACATAAGAGGTCTCGATCCGTTGGAGGCAGCCGGCGCCGGCGAGCAGATCGACATCGTTGCCGTTGACCACGCCGACCACCGTGAGGTCCCGGCGCCGTTGCCGGATCAGCTCGTGGACGAAGGCGATCGGGTGCTGATAGATCGAGAACCCGCCGAGCGCGATCCGGGCGCCGTCGGGCACGCGCGCGGCGGCCTCGGCGAGCGAACAGAGCTTGCTGGCGCGCTCAGGTCCAATCATCGGGACGGGCCCGGGTCTTGGTCATGAGTGGCCTCTGGGCGCGGGCGCGGCGTGACAAGTCGATCATGGCTCCGGCCTCGGGCGGCTGGGTTGCTCGGGACACCCCTCGCACAAGACGCCGGCCCGGTCAACTTGGCCGCCGTTCCGCCTTTGGCCCAAAAAGTCCGCAAAGACGTTCAGGGCGGATTCCAGGGCTCGGATGGCGGCGCGGCGAAAACTGTTTTGGCAACCGGCGCGGTTTGGCTACGATCGGAGCGGATTCGAAGGTAATCCGGGAATTGCCGACGAGGAGTGTCCGGTATGCGCTACGACAACGTCGAAATCGAAAGCCGCGAGGCGGTCTCCATCGTTCGCTTCGACCGCAAGATCAACCTCAATGCGTTCAATCAGGACCTGATCCTGGAGTTGACCGATGTCGCGAGGCGGTTCCAGGACGACCTGTCGACTCGGGCCGTGGTGCTGAGCGGGGCCGCGAAGATCTTTTCGGCCGGCATCGACCTGAAGGATTCCGAGACATGGCAACGGCTCGACGACGACCTCGCCATGCGCGAGCAGTTCTATCGCGGCGTCCGCTTGTCCAAGGCCTGGGAAGAGATGCCGCAGATCACGGTCGCCGCGATCGAGGGCATGGCCGTGGGTGCCGGGGTGGCGCTGGCCCTCGCCTGCGATTGGCGGGTGCTCGCCAGGAGCGCCTATCTCCACGTTCCCGAGGTCAAGATCGGCCTCAATCTGCAATGGGGCGCCCTGCCCCGCCTGATCACGCTGGTCGGTCCCGCGCGGGCGAAGCGCATCGTCCTCCTGTGCGAGAAGATGACGGGGGCGCAGGCGCTCGATTGGGGGTTGGTCGACGAGATAGCCGACGACGGCAAGACCGTGGACAAGGCATTGGAACTGGCTTCGGCCGCCGCCGCCATGCCGGGCGCGACCGTGCGCATGGTCAAGGAAGCGATCAACGCGACGGCCAATGCCCTGCACCACGCCAGTGCGTTCGCCGACGCCGATCAAAGTCAGCTGACCCGCTCCTTCAAGGACGCCGTCGCCGCCCGGAAAGCCTTCGCGTCGGGCCGCTGACGGCCGCGCTTCGATGCCGGCCGCGGCGCCTCAGGTCGCGACCGTGGCCGGCCGGGCCGGATCGTCAACATGGTCGCGGCGCTTGGCAAGCGCGGTACGGGCGGTCCCCTTCCCGTTGCCGCTCGCCCCGGCCCCTCATATGCGCCGGTCGTGGCGCTTGACAGGTTGGGGGCGATCGGGCGCTATTCGCCGGGCCTGGGCGCAGTCGGGAGGACGGATCGATGACCGAAGACTATTTCGATGGGCTGGAGACCCGCGATCCGGAGGTGAGGGCCGAGGCCCTGGCCCAGGCGCTGCCCGGCCAGGTCGCCAATGCCCGGCGCGACGGTGCGGCCTGGGCGCGGATTCTGGCCGATGTCCTGCCGGATGAGGTGACGAGCCCCGAGGCCCTGGCGGCGCTGCCGGTGACCCGGAAGTCGGACTTGACAGCATTGCAGGCCGAGACCGCGCCGTTTGGCGGCCTTACCACCCGCCCGGCCGGCGCGATGAGTTGGATCTTTTGCTCGCCGGGGCCGATCTACGAGCCCGGCGTCCGCGATGTCGATTTCTTTCGCATGGGCCGGGCGCTGTTCGCGGCCGGTTTCCGGAAAGGCGATATCGTCCACAACACCTTCGCCTATCACCTGACCCCGGCCGGCCATATGATGGAATCGGGCGCCCATGCCTGCGGCTGCGCGGTGGTGCCGGGCGGCGTCGGCAACACCGAACAGCAGCTTCAGGCGATCGCCCAGATTCGCCCGCAAGCGTTTGCCGGCACCCCCTCTTTCCTGCGGATTCTGCTGGACCGGGCGGACGAGGCCGGCCTCGACATTTCGAGCATGGCCAAGGGCGCGGTCGGCGGCGAGGCGCTGCCGCCGTCGCTGCGCACGGAACTGAGCGAGCGCGGGGTCGAGGTGCTGCAATCCTACGGCACCGCCGATCTGGGGCTGGTCGCCTATGAATCGCCGGCGATCGAGGGGATGATCATCGACGAGGGGGTGATCGTCGAGGTCGTCCGCCCCGGCACCGGCGATCCGGTCGCGGACGGCGAGGTCGGCGAGGTGGTGGTGACCACGCTCAACCCGGTCTACCCCTTGATCCGGTTCGCGACCGGCGACATGTCGGCGATCTTGGCCGGCCAGAGCCCCTGCGGGCGGACCAACCGGCGGATCAAGGGCTGGATGGGCCGGGCCGATCAATCGACCAAGGTCAAGGGCATGTTCGTGCGGCCCGAGCAGATCGCCCAGGTTCTCGCCCGCCACGACGAGATCGCCAAGGCGCGCCTGGTGGTCGACAATATCGACCGGGTCGACGTGATGGTGCTCCATTGCGAGACCGCCCAAGCCGGCGAGGCGCTCCAGGCCGCCGTCACCGAGACCCTGCAAGCGGTGTGCAAGCTCAAGGGCACCGTCACTCTCGGCCCCCCCGGCAGCCTCGCCAACGACGGCAAGGTGATCGACGACATCCGCAGCTACGAGTAGCGGCGGGACCGGGCGGAAGTCGCCAAGTTGGCGCTTTGAAGCATTCCGATCGAACTCGGCATCGAAACCGCGACCAATAATCTGAATCGTCCGACCGCGCGGTATGTCATACTCGTTCCAGGCGCCAACCCAGGGGAGGCTTCAGAAATGATCACGGCGATCGTCGAGTTCGAGTTGCCGGCGGGGATCGACCGGGAGGGGGCGTTCGCGATTTTCGATCGGATCGCGCCGCTTTATCGGGAGATGGACGGCCTGATCCATAAGTACTTCTGCTACAGTGACGAAGGCCGGGGCGCCGGCATCTATCTGTGGAAATCTCGGGAAGCGGCGGAGACGGTCTATGCCGGGGTCTGGCGCGAGCGGATCAAGGACCTCTATGGCTCCGTGCCGGAGATTCGCTATTACGAGCCGCTGGTGGTGGTCGACAACGCGGCCGGCGAGATCCGCACCGCCGCCTGAGGCGCGCGGGTTTCAGCCGGCGGCGCGCTCGGGCCCGGCCTTGGCCGCCTTGTACCAGTCCAGAATCTCGTCGCCGGTCCAGAACAGCACCCCCGGTTTGGCGGCGATCTCGGCGAGCACACGTTCGAAATATTTGATCCGGTGGGGCACGCCGGTGATGTAGGGGTGGACGCCGAACGCCATCACCCGGGCGCTCTCCGCACCCTCGGCGTAGAGCCGCTCGAACTGATCCATGAACCGGTCGTAGAGCTCGCGCGCCGGATGGTGTTGGAGAAGCATGATCGCGATGTCGTTGAGTTCGACCGAATAGGGGATGTTGTAGAGAACCCCGGCGGCGGTCCGCAGTTCGCTCGGCTGATCGTCCCACACCCAGTCGCCGACATATTCGATCCCCTCCTCGACCAGAAGTTCCGGGGTCTCCAGGGTCTCGGTCAGGCCCGGGCCGATCCAGCCGCGCGGCTTGGCGCCGGAGAAATCCCCAATCGCGTCAATGGTGCGGCGGATCGCGTCGCGCTGGTCGGCGAGAAGATGCATGGGCGTCTGGACGTAGCTGTGGGCCTGAAATTCCCAGCCGGCGTCGCGCGCGGCCCCGGCCAGGCGCGGATAGAGCTTGCAAACCGAGCCGTTGAGACACAGGGTCGCCCGGATATCGTGGCGGTCGAGCGCCGCCTTGAGCCGCCAGAACCCGACCCGCATGCCGTATTCCTGCCAGGTCCAGTTGGGTATATCGGGCAGGTGGGTTTGCCCGCCCGGAGGCGAGAGTACGGTCCGCGCCATCGGCCCCGCCGGATCCCAGTTCTCGACCGCGATCAGCGGCCAGACCACCAGCCGCGCCCCGTCGGGCAAGTCGAGCGGCGGCCGATCGATGATCGCGCTGTAGTCGGCTCGGGTCCTCGGGTCCATGTCGCCTTGTCTCCGGCTATTCTTCGCGGGCGCGCGGGCCATCCTGGTCCGCCTCCAGGAGCGCCGCGAATTCGTCTGGCGGCAGCGGCGCGCTGGCCAGATATCCTTGAAGTTCGTCGCACCCGATCTGGTGCAGCATATCGCGCTGGGCCTCGGTCTCGACCCCTTCGGCCAGCACCTTCATGCCGAGATCGTGGCCCAGATGGGTGACCGCCCGGGCAATCGCTTCGTCCTGCTCGCTCAGGGTGATGTCGCGCACGAAGGTCTGGTCGATCTTCAGCCGGCCGACCGGAAACTGCTTGAGATAGTTGAGCGACGAATAACCGGTTCCGAAATCGTCGATCGACAGGGTGATGCCCAGTTCGGCCAGTTGCCCGAGAGTGGCCGCGGCGGTCTCGGCATCCTCCATCAACGCGGTCTCGGTGATCTCCAACTCGATCAACCCGGCCTCGACCCGGCTCGACCCCAAGGCGTCACGGACCTTGGCGGCCAGCCCCCGGTCGCGAAACTGCGCCGCCGACAAATTGACCGACACCGGAACCACCGCCAGCGCCGCGTCGCTCCATCGCCGGATCTGTCGGCAGACCTGATCCAGCACCCAGTCGCCGATTCGAATGATCAAACCGGTCGATTCGGCGACGGCTATGAAGACCGCCGGGCTGACCGGCTCCCCGTCGTCGCCCTGCCAGCGCAACAATGCCTCGCAGCCGACCATGACCCCGTCGTCGATCCGGTGCTTGGGCTGGAAGAAGAGTTTCAGCCGTTCCCCGCCCAGGGCATCGCGCAGGCCGTCGGCGATTTCCACCCGCTGGCGCGCTTCCGCGCCCATGTCGACCGAGTAGAATTCGAACACCCCCCGTCCCGATTCCTTGGCCCGGTACAAAGCCAAATCGGCATTTTTGAGCAATTGCTCGATATCATCGGAATCGTTGGGATAAATGGTGGCGCCGACGCTGCACCCGGAGCGAACGTCGTGATCCTCGATCGGGAACGGCCGTGACAAGGACTCGATCACACGCTCGGCAAGAATCGAGGCCTTGTCGGCGATGTCGATTTGGACCTGGACGATGGCGAATTCGTCACCGCCGACCCTGGCGACGATGTCGGCGCCGCGGATACAGGCGAGCAGGCGTTCCGACACCTGCCGGAGAAGCGTATCACCCGCGGCGTGGCCCAGACTGTCATTGACCTGCTTGAAGTGGTCGAGGTCCAGGGACAGGATCGCGACCCGATCGCCGCTACGCTCCGCCTGGGCCAGCGACCGCTTGATATGTTGCTGAAACATCGCCCGGTTGGGCAGTCCGGTCAGGGGATCGTGGTGGGCGAGAAATTCAATATGCTGGTCGGCCAGCTTGCGCTCGGTGACGTCGCGTCCGACCCCCTGAAACTCGACCAACTGGCCGTGGTCATCGAAGAACGCGGTCTCGCGCCAATGATGCCAATGGGTCGATCCGTCTTCCGCGGTGAACTCCAAATCGTGGTCGGCCACCGGCCGCTCGGCCGTGCATTGCCCGATCCGTTCCAGAATCTCCGCGCGTCCGGCCTCGGGGAACAGATCGGTGAACCGGCGCCCGAGTAGCGCATCGGCGTCGGCCCGATGGAAGCGTGCAAAGGAGTCGTTGACGAAGGTCAAGGTGGTGTCGGGTAGAAATCGGCAGACCAATTCGGATTGGTCCTCGACG
>CAJWQN010000164.1 GCA_913045505.1 uncultured Rhodospirillaceae bacterium
AAACCTCCCATGACCGATCGGCAACCCGGCGCGCCGCGAACGCGGCTCTTCGTCGATGCCCCGCTCGCGGCCGGTATGTCGGTGCCGATTCGCCCGGACCAGGACCACTATCTGCGCCGGGTCCTGCGCCTGGGCGACGGCGACACGGCCGGCCTGTTCAACGGCAGGGACGGCGAATGGCGCGCGCGGATCGACGGTGGCGGGCACCGCCAAGCCCTGTTGACGATCGAAAGCCATCTCCGTCCCCAATCGGACGGCCCCGACATCTGGCTCCTGTTCGCTCCGATCAAGCGCGGGCCGATCGATGTTCTGGCCCGCAAGGCGACCGAACTCGGCGCCGCCCGGCTGCAACCGGTGATGACCCGCCACACCGCCGTGACCCGGGTCAATATCGCCCGTCTGCGGGCCAATGCGATCGAGGCGGCGGAACAGTGCGGCCGCCTGACGGTCCCGGACATCCGGGATGCCGCCACACTCGATGCCCTGTGCGCGACCTGGCCCCGCACCCGCACCCTCTATTGGGCCGACGAAACGGGCGCCGGCCGACCTGTTGGGAACGCCTTCAGCCCCGGCCCCGCCGCCATCCTGACCGGCCCCGAGGGCGGTTTCGCGGCCGAGGAGCGCGCCGCCCTCGCCGCCAGGGACGGGGTGGTGGCCATCGACCTCGGCCCCCGTATCCTCCGCGCCGACACCGCGGCGCTCGCCGCCCTCGCCCTGTGGCAGGCGTTGGCCGGCGATTGGCCACGCGCCGGTCACGGGTCAGACCCGAAATAACCATAATTGGCGAAGGGGCCCTGGGCGTATATACACGGGCTTCGAAGCCCGTGCCCGATGGCACTCGAACGGGCTCTGTGCCGGCTGGAGGACCCATGACGGGAGCGACCGAGACCGCTGCACCGATCACCGATCGGCGGGCGCTGATCGAATACCTCGAGCAGGGCTGCAAACCGCGCGCGCGCTGGCGGATCGGCACCGAACACGAGAAAATCGGCTATCGGCTCGAGGACCTGGGACCGCTGCCCTATGCCGGCCCCCGCGGTATCCGTGCACTGCTCGAGGGGCTGCAACGGTTCGGCTGGACGCCGATCATGGAGGGCGAAAACGTGATCGCTCTGACCCTCGACGGCCAATCGGTCACCCTCGAGCCCGGTGGCCAACTGGAACTTTCCGGTGGTCCGCTCGAAACCGTCCACCAGACCTGCCGCGAGGTCGACACCCACCTCGACCAAGTGCGCGAGGTTGCCGAGGAGCTGGGGATCGGCTTCTTCGGGGGCGGCATGCAGCCCAAATGGCGGCGCGAGCAAATTCCGGTCATGCCCAAGGGGCGCTACAAGATCATGCGTGCCTACATGCCCGGCAAGGGCGACCTGGGGCTCGACATGATGATGCGGACCTGCACGGTGCAGGTGAACCTGGACTTCGAATCCGAAGCTTGCATGAGCCGCATGTTCCGGGTCGGCCTTGCCCTCCAGCCCGTGGCGACCGCGCTGTTCGCCAACTCGCCGTTTCTTGACGGCAAGCCCAACGGATATCTGAGCTACCGCAGTCATGTCTGGACCGATACCGACCCGGACCGCTGCGGCTTTCCCCGGTTCGTGTTCGAGGATGGCATGGGATTCGAGCGTTATGCCGATTACGTGCTCGACGTGCCGATGTATTTCGTCCACCGCGGCGATCGCTATATCGACGCCAGCGGTCAATCGTTCCGCGACTTTCTGGACGGCCGCTTGGCGGCGCTGCCGGGAGAGCGGCCGACCCTGGATGACTGGGTCGATCACCTGACCACGGTGTTCACCGAAGTTCGGCTCAAGCAGTATCTGGAGATGCGTGGCGCCGACGGCGGCCCGGGGCGGCGGCTGTGCGCGCTTCCCGCCCTATGGGTCGGGCTGCTCTATGAGAAGGCGGCGCTCGATGCCGCCTGGAGCCTGGTCAAGGACTGGACCCACGAGGAGGTTCTCGAGTTGCGGGCGGGCGCGGCGCGCCAAGGCTTGAAGGCGCCGTTCCGGACCATGACCCTCCGCGACGTGGCGCTGGAGGTGCTGGAGGTGGCCAAGGACGGGCTCAAGCGCCGGGCGCGGCTCGATAGCGGCGGCCAGGACGAGGTCGGGTTTCTGACCCCTCTCGACGGCATCGCCCAATCGGGCCTCACCCCCGCCGAGGAACTGCTGGAGGCCTATGAAGGCCGCTGGCGGGGCAGCGTCGATCCGCTGTTCACCGAGCATGCCTATTGACCTGACCACGATCCTGACCGGGCTCGCCCTCGCCACTGCCGCGGCCGCGGACGAGACCGGCGAAATCGCGGTCCGGGGCACCCTGACCGATGAGGGGGTCGAGTGCCCGGCACTGCGCGGCGCCGACGGCCGGCTCTACACTCTTCTCGGCGAGACTGGCGGGTTGCATGTCGGGGCCAGGGTCTGCGTCCGTGGTCGCGTCGCCCAAATCAGTCACTGCATGCAGGGCATCACGCTCGTGGTCCGGGAACTGGCCGCCGCCGAGACCTGCCCCGAATAGTCGAGTCTATTGGGCCTGGGCGCTCTTGTCGGTCTCGTGGCCGATCTCTTTCGGTCGTCCCTCGAGACGACGCCCGTCGAGGCGCTGTCCCCGAACTCGATCAACGGTGGACGCTCGAGGCGGCGCATTTGCAAAGCCGAGCCGACTGTCGTACTAGCCAAGCAGATGGCGGAGGATGACCGGATGGCAGCGGTCGAATCGAAGGTTGCCGAGACCGGCGGCGAATATCTGGCCCGGGCTCGAGCCCTGGCGCGGACGTTGGCGGACCGCGCGGCCGAGACCGAGGCCCTGCGCCGCCTGCCCGATGCCACGATCGCGGACTTCCACCGAACCGGCTTGTTCCGGGTGATCCAGCCGGCGCGGGCCGGCGGCCCCGAACTGACGTTTCGGGAGTATGTCGACGTTTGCGTCGAGGTCGCGCGGGGATGCGCCTCGAGTTCCTGGGTGATGACCAATGTCGCCGCCCACCACTGGATGTTGGGGTTGTGGCCGGTCGAGGCCCAGGATCAGATCTGGGGTGCCAATCCGGACGCGATCATCGCCTCCGGGCTGTCCTTCCCTTGCGGCAAAGCGACCCGCGCCGAAGGCGGTTTTCGTTTGAGCGGTCGGTGGCCGTTCTCCAGCGGCGTCGATCCGGCCAATTGGAACGTGCTCGCCGGCAGCGTCGGCGGCGGCGATAGACCCGAGCAACGATACTTCATGGTCCCGGCCGACGATTACGAAATCATCGACGACTGGCACGTGGCCGGCTTGGCCGGCACTGGCAGCAAAAGCGTCGCGGCCGAGGACATCTTCGTACCCGAACACCTGACCCTCTCACTCGACGACATCATGAACGGGGTCGCGCCGGGGCTGGCGGTGAACACCACACCCCTGTTCCGGCTGCCATTATTCGCCATGTTCCCCTATGTCGTGGTGCCCATCGCGCTCGGCACCGCCAAGGCCGCCCTCGACCATTTCGTGGGCACGACGCGCCAGCGCGTGAGCAAATACACCGGCGCCCATATCGCGGCCCTGGCCCCGACCCAAATGCGGTTGGCGGAGGCCAGCGCGGCGATCGACGCCGCCGAACGGATTCTGAGAGGCCGTTGCGAAGAAGTGACCGCGATGATCGTCGCCGGCCAATCGATGCCGCTCGAACAACGGGCGGTCTATCGCCGTGACGGCGCCTATGCCGCCAAGCTGTGCGTCCGGGCCGTGGACATCCTGTTCGAGGGCACCGGCGGCAACGCGCTCTATGGTGACAACCCGATGCAGCGTCACTTCCGCGATGTTCATGCCGCCGCCGGGCATTTCGTGTTGGGCTGGGACGCGGCCGCCACCACTTACGGCCAAATTCATCTCGGTCTGCCGTTCAACGGCAATCTTTGAGCCCGAAATTCGGGCGCGTCGATCGTCGGGACCTGGACAGGCCCGCCGAACAATGGCACTCAAGAACGTTGGTTTGGCGACCGGTCCGTGATCCCGGGGGGGTACGTCAAGCCAGAACCATAGGGAGGAGTCCGATCATGGAACGCGCTGTGGAATTCAAGAGCCAGGATGCGATCTGTCGCGGGGTGCTGCGCACGCCGGACGGCATCGCCGGTCCGGTCCCGATGATGATCATGGCCGGCGGCTGGTGCTACACCAAGGAAATCGTCATGCCCCACTATGCCGACTATTTCCTCGACTCGGGCATCGGCGTGCTGCTGTTCGACTACCGCTGCTTCGGCGAGAGCGGCGGCGAGCCCCGTCAGCACATCAATCCCTGGCACCAGATCGAGGACTACAAGAACGCCATCAGCTTCGCCGAGACCCTGGACGAGGCCGATCACGACCGCATCGGCATTTGGGGTATCTCCTATAGCGGCGGCCACGTGCTGGTCACCGCCGCCACCGATCCCCGGGCGAAATGGGCGATCTCGACGATCCCGGTGGTCGACGGTTTCCAGACCTTGCGCCGCTGCCACGGCGAAACCCGGTTCAGGGAGCTGCTCGAACTGATCGCGGCTGACCGCAAGAGGCGCTTCGAGACCGGCGCCGGTGGAAACATACCGATGTCGTCCACCGACCCCACCAAAGAAATGAGCTGCTGGCCCTACCCGCATGTGTGCCAGATTTTCAACGACATCAAGGCCAGCGAAGCGCCCCGCCATGAGCACCACAGCACGATCGAGTCGGTCGAATTGCTGCTTGATTATCTGGTGCCGCCGTTCTGTACCAGGATCGTCGATACTCCGGTGATGATGACCGTCGCCAAGGGTGACAACATCACCTCCGCCGACTTGGAGATCGGCACCTTCAACGCCATCGCCAATCCGAGCAAGGTGATCGACATCGTAGACGGGGTCTCCCATATGAGCCTGTACTCGAATCGCCATCACCTGGCGCGGGTCGGCTCGGCCCAGGCAGCCTGGTTGACGGGCATCCTGTTCGCCGACGCCGGCGAGGAGATCGCGCCGGCGGTCGCCGCCAGCGGCTGAGCCAAGAGGCGCGGCCGGACAAGACAGCAGCTACGATCACCCGGACCCTGAGGCCACCGCTCGCCGGGCGTCTGTTGCGCGGGGGTGGCGCGGCGCCAGCGCCGAGCACGAGATTGTCTGGACCAAAGGCTTCAACGGCACCTTGGTCACGCCGCGCGCCGCATCGGAAGCGGTCGAGACTCCACCGCCGACGGCATCATCGCCACCGCGATCCCGAGCATGGCGTTGGCGTGAGCGGCGGCCTGAATTATGCCCGTGTGTGCTGCTCAATATCCTCGGCGATGTCCTCGATCTCCGGACGTTTGGACAGCGCCAAATACTGCCGGCCGGTCACGGTCGCCACGCAGATGCCGTCAAGTCCCTCAATCGCCGCGTGGCCGGAAACGCCAAGCGCGCCCAGGTCGCGTTCCGTCGCGCCCTCGGCAAGGGTGATCACAACGCGCCTCGGCTGATCGGGCGCCTCGCGACAGCGACGGGCAAATTCAGGATCGGTATTGGCCATGGCGAGTTCCTCACCCAAGACTTAAGGAGCCGGCGGCGAAATCTCAAGCACCGCCGGCTCCCGCGATAAGCACGCTCGGTGCGCCGTCGCTAACCCAACACCGCCCGCCGACAGTCCAATAGGCCGGCGCCGAGTTCAGGATCGAAGCCGGGCGCGCCGAGGTCGGACGCCGTCGCCTTCAGATGATTCCGTATCCGCGCCGGCGTCCAGGTCGGGCGCAGCTGCTTCAGCAATGCCGCCGCGCCCGAAACATGCGGACAGGCCATGCTGGTTCCCGACTTCTGGCCGTAGCCGCCGCCGGGCAGCGTCGAACGTATCGACACGCCCGGCGCCGCGATCTCGACACCACTCAAACGAGAGAGATCGGGCGGACCCCAAGACGAGAAGTTGGCTTTTCGCCGGTTGCGATCCACGGCCGCCACGGCCAGGAAACCAGGACATCGCGCCGGTTGCCCCACCCAGTGATTGTTGCCGCGACCGGCATTGCCAGCGGCCGCGACAACCACGCAGCCGCTTCTCTCCAGATTCCGAGCGGCCCTTTGATACGCGGTAATGCAACCGACATTGGGGTCTGTGACGTCGCTCCCGAGACTCATCGAGGCAACGTCCATGTTGTTGCGAACGCACCAGCCCATGCCGGCCAATATCCAACTCAACTGACCACTGCCGTTGCCGGCCAACACCTTCACCGCGTGGAATTCGCATTCGGGCGCGACCCCGACCACGCCGAGCGGATTGTTACGGGCGCCGGCGATCCCGGCGCAATGGGTGCCGTGACCCTGATCGTCGTCCCAGCTGGACACACCGGGCACGAAAGACGCGCCGCCGGACACCGTCAAATCCGGATGATCTTCGTCGATCCCGGTATCGATGACCGCGACTTTGACTCCCCGGCCGGTGACACGATGCCAGACCTGATCGGCCTTGACCATGGCGATGCCCCAAGGGATCGGCTGGCGCCGCTCCGGCACCGGAGGGCGAGGAATCGGCTTGCATTCCAGGACCGGTCTCGTTCCCGGTGGGCAAACCGGCCGCCCCGGAATCGGCCGAGGCCGGAACGGTGGTGGCCGAAATCGGGCGGACGCATCGGCTTTG
>CAJWQN010000165.1 GCA_913045505.1 uncultured Rhodospirillaceae bacterium
CCTGGTCGATATCCTCTACGAGCACAACGTCAAGCTGGTCCTGAGCGCCGCCGCCCCGCCCGATGGCCTTTACCGCCACGGTACCGGCAGGTTCGAATTCAACCGCACCGTCTCGCGCCTGATGGAAATGCAAACCGACGCTTATCTCTCGGGCAGCCATGTGCCGTGACCGCTCGGCAAGCCTCCGCGTCTCTCTTGCGGGCGGGTCGATTTCGGGTAAGGTACGGCCCACGCGGGCGGTGCGTGTTTTTTTCTCTCGACGGAGCCTGGCTGATGGCGCGGAACAAGATAGCCCTGATCGGTGCCGGCAATATCGGTGGCACCCTGGCCCACCTGGCCGGACTGAAGCAACTCGGCGACGTGGTCCTGTTCGACATCGTCGATGGCGTGCCCCAAGGCAAGGCCCTGGACCTCGCCGAATCGACCCCGGTCGAGGGTTTCGATGCCGGCTTCGTCGGCGCCGGCGGCTATCGCGCGATCAAGGGCGCGGACGTGGTGATCGTCACCGCCGGCGTGGCGCGCAAGCCGGGCATGAGCCGCGACGACCTGATCGGCATCAACACCAAGGTCATGGACGCGGTCGGCGCCGGCATCGCCAAGTATTGCCCCGATGCCTTCGTGATCTGCATCACCAATCCCCTCGACGTCATGGTCTGGGCGCTGCGCGAGGCCGGCGGCCTGCCCCACCACAAGGTGGTCGGCATGGCCGGCGTGCTCGATTCGGCGCGGTTTCGGTATTTCCTGGCCGAGGAGATGGGGGTTTCGATCGAGGACGTGACCGCGTTCGTGCTCGGCGGCCATGGCGATACCATGGTGCCGTTGCCGCGCTATTCGACGGTCGCCGGGATTCCACTGCCGGACCTGGTGAAGATGGGTTGGCTCAGCCGCGAGCGGCTCAAGGAGATCGTCCAGCGCACCCGGGACGGTGGCGCGGAAATCGTTGGCTTGCTCAAAACCGGTTCGGCGTTTTACGCGCCGGCATCGGCGGCGATCCAGATGGCCGAATCCTATCTCCGCGACAAGAAGCGGGTGCTGCCCTGCGCGGCCCATCTCAACGGCCAATACGGGGTGCGCGGGCTCTATGTCGGCGTGCCGGTGGTGATCGGCGCGGGCGGTGTCGAACGCGTCGTCGAGATTGCGCTCAATCGGTCGGAGCAGGCCAAGTTCGACAAGTCGGTGGCGGCGGTCAGGATGTTGATCGGCGCGGTCAAGCGGTTGCGCCGCGAAGAGGCGAAGAAGCCGACCGCGCGTCGCCGCCGGACCGCACCGGGTCGGGTCAGGCGACGCTAGGGGCCGCGGGCATTGCCGGTGGCCGCACGCCTGCTATAAGGGTGAGCGGGAGCGCCTGAGTCGCCGGCGATCACCAATCGGGAAGCTTCGACGAGCGGGGCGAGATGAACATTCACGAATATCAGGGCAAGGCGCTGCTCAGAAAATACGGCGTGGCGGTGCCGCGCGGCCGGGTCGCCTATACGCCCATGGAAGCCGAAGAGGTTGCCCAGGAACTGGGCGGGCCGGTCTGGGTGGTGAAGGCGCAGATTCATGCCGGCGGGCGCGGCAAGGGCGGTGGCGTCAAGGTTGTGAAATCGGTCGACGAGCTGCACGAGGCCGCCAAGCGGATGATCGGCATGACCCTGGTGACCCACCAGACCGGGCCGGCCGGCAAGGAGGTCAAGCGGGTCTATATCGAAGAGGGCTGCGAGATCGCGCGCGAGCTTTATCTGGGCGTGCTTCTCGATCGCGCCTCGGGCCGGATCACCATGATGGCGTCCGCCGAAGGGGGCATGGATATCGAGCAGGTCGCGGCCGAGACGCCGGAAAAGATTCTCAAGGTGGCGATCGACCCGGCGGTCGGCATGAACCCGTTCCACGGCCGCCAACTGGCGTTCGGGCTCGGGCTCGAGGGCAAGCAGGTGTCAAAGGCGGTGCGGTTCATGACCGCGGTTTATGAGGCCTATCTGGATACCGACGCCACCCTGGTCGAGATCAACCCGCTGGTGATCACTCCTGCCGGCGACGTGCTGGCGCTGGACGCCAAGATGAACTTCGACGACAACGCCCTGTTCCGACACCCGGAAATCGCCGAATTGCGCGACGAGAGCGAGGAGGACCCGCGCGAGCGCGAGGCCCAGCGTCACGATCTCAACTACATCAAGCTCGACGGCAATATCGGCTGCATGGTCAACGGCGCCGGCCTGGCGATGGCGACCATGGATATCATCCAGCATTATGGCGGCGCGCCGGCCAATTTCCTCGATGTCGGCGGCGGCGCCACCGGCGAGCGGGTGACGGAAGCGTTCAAGCTGATCCTCTCCGATCCGGACGTCGACGGCGTGCTGGTCAACATCTTCGGCGGCATCATGCGCTGCGACGTGATCGCCGAGGGCATCGTGGGCGCGGCCCGCGAGGTCAGCCTGCATGTGCCGCTGGTGGTCCGTCTCGAAGGCACCAACGTGGATCTGGGCAAGCGGATCCTGGCCGAATCGGGCCTGTCGATCGTCGCCGCGGAGGATCTGGGCGATGCCGCGCGCAAGATCGTGGAAGCGATCGAGGGGGCAGCCTGATGGCGGTTCTGGTCGATGCCGACACCAAGGTGATTTGTCAGGGCTTCACCGGGCGCCAGGGCACGTTTCACTCCGAACAGGCGATTGCCTACGGGACCCGGATGGTCGGTGGGGTAACGCCGGGCCGGGGCGGCGAGACCCATCTCGACCTGCCGGTGTTCGACACGGTGCGCGACGCGGTCGCGGAGACCGGCGCCGACGCCTCGGTCATCTACGTGCCGCCGCCGTTCGCCGGTGACGCCATCCTCGAGGCGATCGATGCCGGCGTCCGATTGGCGGTGTGCATCACCGAAGGCATTCCGGTCGCCGACATGGTCCGGGTCAAACGGGTCCTGGCGGAGTGCGAGACCCGCCTCGTCGGTCCCAATTGTCCCGGCGTGATCACGCCCAACCAATGCAAGATCGGCATCATGCCGGGGCATATTCACACCCCGGGCAAGATCGGCATCGTGTCGCGGTCCGGGACGCTGACCTATGAAGCGGTGGCGCAAACCACGGCGGTGGGCCTCGGCCAGAGCACTTGCATCGGCATCGGCGGCGATCCGGTCAACGGCACCAATTTCGTCGATTGTTTGGGCTTGTTCATGGACGATCCCGAGACCGAGGGCATGATCATGATCGGCGAGATCGGGGGCACCGCGGAGGAAGAGGCGGCCGCCTTCCTGATCGAGGCGGGCAACACCAAACCGGTGGTCGGATTCATCGCCGGCACCAGCGCGCCGCCGGGCCGGCGCATGGGCCATGCCGGCGCGATCATTTCCGGCGGCACCGGCGGCGCCGAGGCCAAGATCGAGGCGCTCGGCGAGGCCAATGTCACGGTCGCCGAATCGCCCGCCGGCATCGGCATCGCCATGCTCGAAGCAATGAAAGGCTAACGCACGGGAGCCACCACCTCGGTCCTCGAGCCCACCGGAGTACCGCAACAGGGGCCAGCCATGGCAATGCAACTCGACGATCTGTCCTTTCTCACCGCCGCTAGCAGCGGCTTCATCGAAGAACTCTATCAGCGCTACGCGAATGATCCGGCCGCGGTGGACGCGAGTTGGCGGGAGTTCTTCGGCGACCTTCCCAGCCTGCCCGAGGCGACGGCCGCGGGGCCGGCCGCGGCCGGGATGAACGCCGAGGAGGCGCGGCGGATCACTCTCGATTCGATCCGCGCCCTGATGTTGATTCGGGCCTATCGGGTGCGCGGTCATCTGATCGCGGATCTCGATCCGCTCGGCCTCGAAGGCGAAAAACATCATCCCGAGCTCGATCCCGTCACTTATGGATTCACCGACGCCGACTGGGACCGGTCGTTCTTCATCAACGGCGTGCTCGGCCATGACAGCGCCACCCTGCGCGACATCCTGTCGATTCTCAAGGACGCCTATTGCGCCAGGATCGGCATCGAATTCATGCACATCCAGTATCCGGTCGAAAAATCCTGGATCCAGGAGCGGATCGAAAACACCCACAACCGGACCCAATTCGAGGACGCGGAAAAGCTCGAAATCCTGCGCCAACTCGATATCTCGGAAGGGTTCGAGCGGTTCCTGCATGTCAAGCATCCGGGCACCAAGCGGTTCTCGATCGAAGGCGCGGAGAGCACGGTGCCGGCGATCGAGGAGGTGATCGAGACCTCGGCCGCTCTCGGTACCCAGGAATTCGTGCTCGGCATGCCCCATCGCGGCCGGCTCACCATCCTGACCGCGATCATGGCCAAGCCCTATCACAAGGTGTTCTCCGAATTTCACGGCGAATCCGCCTATCCGGACGAGGTCCAGGGCTCGGGCGACGTCAAGTATCATCTCGGCACCTCGTCCGATCGCGAGCTGCCCCAGGGCTTCTCGATCCACCTGTCGATGACCGGCAATCCGTCCCATCTGGAAGCGGTCAACCCGGTGGTGCTGGGCAAGGTGCGGGCCAAGCAGACGATTATCGGCGACCTCAAGCGCAAACGGGTGATGAGCATCCTGCTCCACGGCGACGCCGCCTTCGCCGGCCAGGGCCTGGTCGCCGAGACCTTCGGGCTCTCGGAGCTGCGCGGCTATCGCACCGGCGGCACCATCCACATCGTGGTCAACAACCAGATCGGATTCACCACCAGCCCCAGCTATTCGCGGTCCTCGCCCTATCCATCGGATGTCGGCAAAATGGTTCAGGCGCCGATCATCCACGTCAACGGCGACGACCCGGAGGCGGTGGTCCATGCCGCCCGTCTGGCCGCGGAGTACCGCTGCCACTTCCATCGGGACGTGGTGCTGGACATCTTCTGCTACCGCCGGCACGGCCACAACGAGGGCGACGAGCCGGCGTTCACCCAGCCGCTGATGTACCACCGGATCGCCGATCATCCGACCACCCGCCAGCTTTACACCGAGCGGCTGGTCGCCGAGGGCGTGCTGACCGCGAGCCAAGCCGACCAAAGGCTCGGCGATTTCCACGCCGAGCTGGAGCAGGATTTCGCGGCGTCGAAAAGCTTCAAGCCCAACAAGGCTGACTGGTTCGAAGGGGAATGGTCGGGCTTCGAGCGCGCGCCCGAGGGCGACCGGCGGGGCGCGACCGCGGTCAAGATGGCCAAGCTGAAATCGATCGGTTTGGCGCTCTGCACCTATCCCGAGAGCCACGACGCCCATCGCAAGATCGCCCGCTTTCTGGACAACCGTCGCAAGGTCATCGAGTCGGGCGAGGGGATCGACTGGGCGACCGGCGAGGCGCTGGCATTCGGCACCCTGCTCTGCGAGGGTCTGCCGGTGCGGCTCAGCGGCCAGGATTCAGGCCGCGGCACCTTCTCCCAGCGCCATTCCGTGATCGTCGATCAGACCACCGAACAACGCTATCTGCCGCTCAACAATCTGGAGCCCGGCCAAGCCACGTATGAGGTGATCGACAGCATGCTGTCCGAGGCCGCGGTGCTCGGCTTCGAGTACGGCTATTCGCTCACCGATCCCAATTGCCTGGTTCTGTGGGAGGCCCAGTTCGGCGATTTCGCCAACGGCGCCCAGGTCATCATCGACCAGTTCATCACCTCGGGCGAGAGCAAGTGGCTGCGGATGTCGGGCCTGGTCATGCTGCTCCCCCACGGGTTCGAGGGCCAGGGCCCGGAACACAGTTCCGCCCGGCTCGAGCGCTATCTGCAAATGTTCGGCGAGGACAACATCCAGGTCGCCAACTGCACGACGCCGGCCAGCTATTTCCATCTCCTGCGCCGGCAACTGCATCGAAAGTTCCGTAAACCGCTGATCGTGATGACGCCGAAATCACTGCTCCGCCACAAGCGCGCGGTCTCGGCCTTGGCCGACATGGGGCCGGGGACCCATTTTCACCGGGTCCTGCCCGGCACCGGAAAGCTGGCGCCGGACGCCAAGGTGCGCCGCGTGGTGCTATGCACGGGCAAGCTCTATTACGATCTGCTCGAGGCGCGCGAGCAGCGCGAGGCGTGGAATATCGCGGTGCTGCGGTTCGAGCAGTTGGCGCCGTTTCCGGCGCGCTCGCTGGCCCGGGAGCTCGAGAAATATCCCAAGGCCGACATCATCTGGTGCCAGGAGGAGCCCAAGAACATGGGCGCCTGGACCTTTCTCGGGCCGCGTATCGAGGACCTGTTGGCGACCCTCGACGTCGCGGGCAAGCGGCCGCGCTATGTCGGGCGCAAGGAGGCGGCGTCGCCGGCGGCGGGCACGCTCAAGCGCCATATGCGCGAGCAGACGGCGCTGATCGACGAGGCCCTGACCCTCTAGTCTAGGTGAGGCAACCGGTGGAGACGCTATGACGATCGAGATCATCGTGCCCGAACTCGGCGAATCGGTGACCGAGGCGACGGTGGCGAAGTGGTTCAAGGCCCCGGGCGAGGCGGTGGCGCGCGACGAGCTGCTGGTCGAACTGGAGACCGACAAGGTCAATCTCGAAATCACCGCCGAGGTCGCCGGCGTTCTGGCCGAGGTGGTGGTCGCCGAGGGCGAGGACACCGAAGTCGGCGCGGTGCTGGGCCGCATCG
>CAJWQN010000166.1 GCA_913045505.1 uncultured Rhodospirillaceae bacterium
GCTATCAGACACCCCATGAGGTCCTCATGAATGCCCCCCGTGGTGCACTTCCGACCTGAATCTGCCATGGAGTCATCGAGAAATGGGGTCATTGTATTTAGAAATGGGGTCATTGTACTTAGAAAGAAATGAAAGAAATGGAGTTATTGTACTTATCGAAGAATATTTGACAGGCGGGATCTGTTGCCGCTCCTGCTTTTGTCGATCATGAAACTCCTTTCTGACTCGTCCGCTCGCGACGGGGCCACAAAAGTACAATGCCCCCTAAAACCAATACCCGCTGAAGCAATGCCCTCAAGAAATGCCGCTAACACCAGTGTCGAATATCGCGTGATCGTCGATCGCGATTTCCCATCGCGGATCGGCGCCCCCCGCCCGGGCACGCTGCGATCCCCATCGCCTGATCGCCGGCCCCGATTGCGGGTTCGATTCCTCCGCCGCCATGGGCCGGGTCCCCGAGGACGTGGTCTGGGCGAAGCTCCGCAGCCTCGCCGAAGGCGCGCGATTCGCCACCCGCCGCCTGATGTGACCAATATTACGGGGCTATATTACGGGGACAGTATACTTAATTATGCTCTTTTGGATGGAGCGATAAGAACTTGAATCTTTATAATTAAGTATACTGTCCCCGTAAATTCGTCCCCGTAAATTCCCTGTCCCCGTAAATTCCGAACGGAGAGATACGAACCTGAACACCTATAATTAAGTATACTGTCCCCGTAATATCTGTCCCCGTAATATCTACGTAATATCTATCCTCCGAAACGTGTCACGATGCGCTCGACCGAGGCGACGTAGGTGCCGCCGAACAGGCGGACATGGACCAACAGCGGATAGAGATTGTAGAGGTCGCGGCGGGCCTCGAAGAAGCCGGGGCGCAAGGCCCGAATCTCCTGGTAGCGGTCGAAGAACCTCTGGTCGAAGGTCTTGAACAGGGTCCCGAAGGCGAGTTCGATCTCCGGGTCGGCGTAATAGATCGCCGGGTCGATGAAGCCGGTGATGCGCCCGCCCGCGGACAGCACGTTGCCGTCCCAAAGGTCGCCGTGGATCAGGGCCGGGCCCGAGGGCTCCTCGATCCAGTCGTCGAGCCGGCCGGCGAGCTTGTCGATCCGGGTCCGCAACGGCCCCGGCAGGGCGCCCGAATCGAAGGCCTGTTCGGCCATGGCCAGCAGCCTTCGGTCGCGGAAAAAATCGATCCACGATCGGCTCGGCGTGTTGATCTGCATCAGGCCGCCGATCACCGTGTCCCAGTCGAAGCCGTAGGTCTTGGCCCGCACCCCGTGAAGATCGGCGATCAGGTCCGCCGCCTGCACTTGGGCCGCGGCCTTGAGGTTGCCGGTCTCGCCCGGCACCAGACTCATGATCAGCAGCCGCGCGTCGCCGTGCAGGACCTCCGGCACCGGCAGACGGCTGAGTGTCGCCAGGCTCTCCAACATCGCGGCCTCGATGCCCAGCCCCGGGTTGTCGCGGTCGCAGGTCTTGGCGACCACCTCCTCGCCATCGGCGAGGCGCACCCGAGTCACCGTGGTGCCGTGGCCGCCGCCGAGCCGGGTCGTCCCCGACACCCCGATGCCCAAGGCGGCCTCGACGGTGGCGTCGAGCGCGGCGGTCATCCGATCACGCCGATTTCGGACGAACCGCCTCGAGCAGGCCGTGGCTCCCGGCCTCGATCAGATCGAGCACCTCCTCGAACGCCTCCGTGTCGCCCTGATAGGGATCGGGAACTTCGGAGTCGTCGAGTTCCGGCGCGAAGTCGAGAAACCGGCGCAGCTCGGCCCGGGCGCCGCCCGGCGCCGCGCGCTGGAGTTCGCGCATATGGCCGTCATCCATGGCCAGGATCAGGTCGAAGTCATCGAAATCGCGCATGCGCAGGGTTCGCGCACGCTGATCCCCGAGTTCGACGCCCCTCTCCCGGGCCGCCTCCTGAGCGCGCTTGTCCGGCGGCTCGCCCTCATGCCATCCGGTCAATCCGGCCGAATCGACCTCGATCGCATGGCTCAGGCCGGCGGCCTCGACCGCGCGGCGGAACACGCCTTCGGCGGTCGGCGAGCGGCAAATGTTGCCGGTGCAAACGAACAGAACCTTCATGACGCCGGTGCCTCGATCAACCCGCGCGCGGTCGCCCGAACCCGTCGCCAGGCGGCATCGACATGGTGTTGCGCGGTCGTCGTCTGGCCGATGGAAAACCGGATCGCATAACGCCCGGCAAGGCGCGTATGGGTCAGATAGGCGGTGCCCGAATCGTTGATCCGTTCGACCAGCGCCTCGTTGAGCCGGTCGATCCGGTCTTCCTCGTCGAGACCCTTGGGGCGGTAGCGAAAGCAGATCAGGGCCAGCGGCACCGGGGCCAGCACTTCGAAATCGTCCGCCGCCGCGATCTCTCCCGCCAGACGCTCGGCCATGGCGATATGGCCGCGGATCAAATCCTGGAGCCCGCGAACCCCGTAACTCCGAATCACGAACCACAATTTGAGGGCGCGGAACCGCCGCCCGAGCGGCACGCCCCAATCGCGATAATCGTGCACGCGCTGGCCCTCGCGGGTTTTCAGATAGTCGGGCAAGATCGAAAGCGTGCGCAGCAGGGCATCCGGATCGCGCACGAAATAGGCCGAGCAGTCGAAATTGGTCAGCAGCCATTTATGGGGGTTGAAGACGAAACTGTCGGCGTGTTCGATGCCGTCGATCATCCAGCGGTAATCGGGCAGGATCAGGGCCGAGCCGGCCCAGGCGGCATCGACGTGAAGCCAGACGCCGTGACGCCTGCAGATATCGGCGATCGCGGCCAGCGGGTCGATCGCGGACGAGCCGGTGGTGCCGATCGCGGCGACCACGCAGGCCGGCACCAACCCGGCCGCGCGATCGGCTTCGATCGCCGCCTCGAGCGCGGCCGGGACCATGGCGTAATTCTCGTCGACGGCGATTTTTCGAAGCTGGCGCCGGCCGATACCGGCGATGGTCACATCCTTCTCGATCGAGGAGTGGCATTCGGTCGAGCCATAGACGGCGAGCGCGGTCTCGCCGACGAATCCCCGTTCGTTGACCCGGTCGCCGGTCGCCCGTTCGCGGGCCGTGAGCAGGGCGCAAAGCGTGGCGCTCGACGCCGAGTCCTGGATCACGCCCTCGAATCCGGCCGGCAGACCGATCATTTGGCGCAACCAGTCCATCATCGTCTGCTCGAGCTCGGTCGCCGCCGGCGAGGTTTGCCAACTCATGCACTGGGCGGCCAGGGTGGCGGTCAGCATCTCCGCCAGGATCGAGGGCGGGCTGGTGTTGGCGGGAAAATAGGCGAAGAAGGAAGGGTGCTGCCAATGGGTCATGGCGGGCAGGATGATTCGCTGAAAATCGTCGAACAGGCGGGCGAACGGCTCACCCGATTCCGGCGCCGCCTCGGGGATCTGCTCGAGCACCGCGCCCGGCAGCGTCGGCGCCCGCACCGGGCGGGACTCGATCGTGTCCATATAGTCCGCCATCCAGTCGACGAGCTGGTGCGCGGCGTCCCTGAATTCATCCACATCCATCGCCGGTTCCGCATGGGGTGTCGATGCCGCGGTCATGTTATCCTCGCGCCGACCCGCCGATCAACCGACGAATACCCGCCCATGCCGTCGCTCGATTCTGCCGACATCGCCGCCACCCCGCCCCCCTATTGGCGACGGGCGCGGCGCCATTTGATCGCCGCCGATCCGGTCATGGCGGCGATCGTCCGGGGGGTGCGCGGCCAGACCCTCAGGCGGCGCGAAGATGCCTTCCTGTCGCTGGCGCGGGCCATCATCGGCCAGCAAATTTCGGTCAAGGCGGCGGAGAGCGTTTGGCGCAAGATGGCCGCGGCCGTCGGCGAGATTTCGCCGCAAGCGTTCGCCCGCGCCGGCGAAGCGACCTTGCGCGCCAACGGCGCGACCCGCCAAAAATCCGGCTATCTGGTCAGCCTTGCCGCGCATTTCCTGGACGGCTCGTTCGACCTGGCGGCCTGGCCCGATCTCGACGACGAGACCGTGATCGCCCAGTTGACCGTGGTCAAGGGCATCGGCCGCTGGACCGCGGAAATGTTTCTGATTTTCCATCTGCTCCGCCCCGACGTCCTGCCGCTCGGCGATATCGGCGTCCAGCGGGCCTTGCGCGATCGCTACAACGGCGGCAACGATCTGACCGTCGATGAGATGCGCGCGCTGGCCGAGCCCTGGCGGCCCTGGCGCTCGGTCGCGTCCTGGTATCTGTGGCGGAGCCTGGATGCGGTGCCTGTCGATCGTTGAGAGGTTTGCCGCGTTACGGCCGAACTGACCCACCCTTGCAATGCCCGATCAAACGTATGATATAGAGGCCGCTCCCTTCCGAGGCGTGTGATGGCGGTTTTTTTGAGGTCGTTCCGCACTGCCACCGCCGCCGGCCTGCTGTCCGTGGCGGGGGCTGGTGCCGGGTTTGCCCAGGACGCGGCGTTGGTCGGGGTCGATCCGGTGATCGTCGAGCCCTTGGCGCAGACCGTGCCAGTCATCGGCCGGTTCGTGTCGCGCCAATCGGGTACGGTCGCGGCGCGGGTGGCGGGGCTGGTGACCAAGATGTCGGTGCAGATCGGGGACCGGGTCGCGCGCGGCCAGGTGCTCGTGGTGATCGATTTGGAACGCCTGACTTGGCAGCGGGATCTGGCCCGGGATACCGCCGCCGAGATGACCGCGCTCCTCGCCGCCGCCACGGCGCGATTCGACAAGCGACGCAATGAACTGGCCCGGCTCGCCGGGATCCGCGATTCGGCCGCGTTCAGCCAGGCCCGATACGACGACACCACCCAGGACGCGATCGAGGCCGAGGCCGCGGTCGCCGCCGCCACCGCGGTTCTGGGGCGGGTTCAAACCAATCTCAAGCTGGCCGAGGACGATCTGCGCCACGCCCGGGTGCGCGCGCCCTATGATGGTGTCGTCAGCCTGCGCGCGACCGAAATCGGCGCCTACGCCAATGTCGGCAGCCCGGTGGTCTCGCTGATCAACGATACCGACCTCGAGGTCGAGGCCGATGTGCCCTACAACCGGATCGGCGGCCTGGCGCCGGGCACGGTGGTCACCCTGCGTCTGGACGACGCCAGCTCCCACAATGCCATCGTTCGCGCCATGGGCGCCGAGGAAAACCCGATGTCGCGCACCCGCCTGGTCCGATTCACGCCGGCGATCGAGAACGCGAAGTTGCCGCGGGCGGTGGGCGAATCCGTCGATGTCATGCTGCCGCTCGGCGCGCGCCGGGAGGTGGTGACGGTCCACAAGGACGCGGTGCTCAAGCGTCAGGGCTTGTCGCTGGTCTATGTGATCGATGCCGACGGCGCGGCGCAAATTCGACCGGTGGAACTGGGCGAGGCGGTGGGACCCCGGTTCGTCGTGCTCGGCGGGGTCAGCCCCGGCGAGAGCGTGGTCGTGCGCGGCAATGAGCGGTTGCGGCCCGGTCAGTCGGTGCGGGTCGGGGCCGAGGGCTGAATGAATCTGATCCGGCTGTCCATCGAACGCCCGATCGCGGTGGTCGCCGCGGTGCTGATGGTGGTCATCTTCGGCATCCTCGCCTTGCAACGCATCCCGATCCAGCTCACCCCGGACGTGCGCAAGCCGGTGCTCAGCGTCACCACCAGCTGGGGCGGCGGCGCGCCGATGGAAATGGAGCGAGAAGTCGTCAACCGCCAGGAGGAGGAACTCAAGGGCGTCGAGGGGGTGTCAAAGATCGAGAGCGCCTCGCGCGACGGACGCGGCGAGATCACCCTCGAATTCGAACTCGGCACCAATATGGACCGCTCGCTGCTCCTGGTGTCGAACCGCCTCAATCAGATTTCCGACTATCCGAGCGAAGTCAACGAGCCGACTCTGAACACCTCGGGCCTCGAGGACAACCCGATCGCCTGGTTCATTCTGACCCGGACCCCGGGCAACACCCGGGCCATGGAGAGTTATGGCGATTTCGCCGAAAACGTGATTCAGGATCACCTCGAACGGGTGCCGGGGGTGTCGCGGACCAATGTCTACGGCGGCAGCGACACCGAAATGCGGGTGATCGTCAATCCGGAAAAAATGGCCCGCTACCGCCTGACCGTTCCGGATGTGGTGGCCTCGCTGCGCGCCGCCAACGCATCGATCTCGGCGGGCGACGTCGAGGAGGGCAAGCGCCGCTATATTGTCCGTGCCGCGGGCGAGTTCGAATCCCTCGATCAGGTCCGCGGGGTTGTTCTGGCCAGCGAGGAGGACGGCATCAGCGGGCGGATCGGGCGGGTCACGGTCGGCGACATCGCCGAGGTTCGCTTCACCAACAAGGAGCCGCGCGCCAAGATTCGGTTCCTCGGCGAGGAATCGATCGCCGTCAACGCGATTCGCGCGACCGGCGCCAACGTGATCGAGACCATGGACGGGATCAACCGGGCGATCGGAGAGTTGAGCGAGACCGTGCTGCCGGAGGCCGGGCTCAAGTTCGTCCAGGTCTATGACGAGACCGTCTACATCAAGTCGGCGATCTCCCTGGTTCAACAGAACATCTATCTCGGCGGCTCGCTGGCGGCGATCATTCTGCTGCTGTTC
>CAJWQN010000167.1 GCA_913045505.1 uncultured Rhodospirillaceae bacterium
TATTGGCACTTCGTCGATGTCGTCTGGCTGTTCCTGTTCACCTGCATCTACTGGTGGGGCGGCGCGTAAGAAGACCGCGGGAACGAGCGGCGGCGGCATGAACGAGGCCGAATACCCGTCGCTCTCTCCGTTCAAGACCGGGATTGCCGGCCGCTGTCCGCGCTGTGGGCAGGGGCGCCTGTACGACGGATTCCTCGAAGTCGCCGTCGCTTGCGACAGGTGCGGACTTGGCCTCAAGAGCGAAGACGCGGGCGACGGGCCGGCGGTGTTCATCGTCATGATCCTGGGGCTCGTGATCGTCGGTCTTGCCTTGTGGATCGAAATGGCGTACCGGCCGCCGATGTGGCTGCATATGGCGCTCTGGATACCGCTCACCGTCGGCGGTGCCCTTGGGATGTTGCGCCCGTTCAAGGGGGTTATGATCGCACTTCACTATAAGCACGGCCTGCTCGCGCCGCGGCCGGGCGACCGCCCGGAGTGACCGGCGGGAATCCCCCCGAAGGCGGGACGAAGCCTGGCTTGTGGGCATCGGCCCTGGTCGCCCTGCCGGCGTTTCTGATCTTGCTCGGCCTCGGGACCTGGCAGATGCAGCGCCTCGAATGGAAGGCCCAACTGCTGGCCACCATCGAAGCGCGCCAAGCCGCGGCGCCGATCCCGTTGCCGGCCGAACTCGATCCGGAACAGCTTACCACCCTATCTTACCGGCGCGTGACCGTGTCAGGCACCTTCCTGCATGATCGGGAATTGCTGTTGCTGGCCCGCACCCGCAAGAAGATCGGCGGCGCCGTCGGCGCCCATGTGTTGACCCCGATGGTGACGACCGACGGCCGGGCGGTTCTGGTCAACCGCGGCTGGGTGCCCCATGACTCGATGGCGCCCACACGCCGGTCCCAGGGCCAGGTCCAGGGGCAGGCGACCGTGACCGGAGTCCTGCGGACGCCCCCCGCGCCAGGACCGTTCACCCCCGACAACCGGCCCGATGTGGACGAGTGGTATTGGATCGACCTGGCCGCGATGGCGACGGCGACCGCGCTCGATCTTCTGCCCGTGGTGGTCGCGGCGGACGCCACCGCCAATCCCGGCGGCCTGCCGATCGGCGGCCAGACCCGCCTGGACGTCCGCAACGATCACCTGCAATACGCACTCACCTGGTACAGCCTGGCCGCTGGGCTGGCGGTGATTTTCGTGCTTTATCACCGGCGCGAGCGGTGAGCCGGCGAATGACGGCCTATCGTTGGCTGGCCGCGGCGGCGATTCTGTTCACGTTCGTCCAGATCGTGCTTGGCGCCCTGACCCGGCTGACCGGATCGGGATTGGCCTGCCCCGATTGGCCGTTGTGCTATGGTCTTTTGTTCCCGACACCGGCCAAGCTGGCGGCCTTGCCGGCGGTCGATTTCACTTATTTTCAGGTGATGCTGGAATGGAGCCATCGCTTCAATGCGGCGGCCCTCGTCGCGCCCCTGATCCTGGGCTTGGTCATGCTTGGAGTGTCGCTTATTCGCACCCGCCCGCAACTGAACTGGCTCGCCGGCCTGGCCATATCCCTGCTGTTGATCCAAGGTGGGCTTGGCCGCTTCACGGTGCTCGACCGCAACAGCCCGTGGTCGGTGGCGGTGCACCTCAGCGTGGCGCTGGTATTTCTGGGCGTGCTGATCTGGGCGTATCGTGCCGCCCGACCGGAGCCGCCGGTCCTGATCCCGGCGGCCCGGCGCCTGGTCGTGGGCGGGGCCGCGGTGCTGGTACTGGCGACCATGGCCTCGGGCGCGATGATGGCCAAGTCGGGAGCGACCCTGGCCTGCGGTGGCTGGCCGCTCTGCGACGGTGCCTGGATTCCGGATTTGAGTGATGGCGCCGTGCGTCTGCATTTTTGCCATCGCCTGCTTGCCATTGCCACGGCGCTGGTGGTCGTGGCGGCGGCGTGGCGGCTGCACCCGATGCGGCCGGCCGCGGCGGTGATCGGGATTCAGGTCTTGGTCGGCGCCGGCGTGGTCGTGGCGTTCGCGGGCGACAGCTTGGCCGGCCAGGTCGCGGCCGGTGCGATCCATCAGGCGATCGGCGTTGTTCTGTTCGCGACGTTGATCGGGGCGCTGTGGCCGCCGCTGGTCGCTTCCGATGCCGGCGCCTGATCCATATCTGGCGCTCGAGGCGCGCTTTCGGCGCATGGCGCTGGTCGATGAAGCGCGCGCTCTGCTCGGCTGGGATTGGGCGACCATGATGCCGGCCGGCAGTGCCGGGGCGCGGGCCGAACAGATGGCGGAACTTGACCTGATCGTTCACGCCCGGGCCACCGATCCGGAACTGGCGGACCTGTTGGCGGCCGCCGAGGACTCCGCCGACCGACTCGAATTCTGGCAACGGGCCAATCTGGTCGAGATGCGCCGGCTGTGGCGCCACGCGGGAGCGGTGCCGGCGGACTTGGTGGCGGCGTTGACCAAGGCGGCCTCGGCCTGCGAAATGATCTGGCGCGAGGCGCGCCCGGCCAACGATTTCGCTCGGCTACGGCCGAGCCTGGCCCGGGTGCTGACGCTGATCCGCGAGGTCGCGGCGGCCAAGGCGGCGGTGTTCGACTGCGCGCCCTATGAGGCGTTGCTCGATTACTACGAACCGGGCGGACGGATCGCGCAAATCGACGCCCTCTTTGACGACCTGGCCGGCTTTCTGCCCGATTTCACCCAACGCGTGCTCGACCGCCAGGCGCTTCGGGGACCGCCATTGCCGCTCGACGGGCCGTTCCCGCTCGATCGCCAGCGGGCGCTCGGCACCCGGCTGATGGCGGCGATCGGCTTTCCGTTCGACCATGGCCGCCTCGACGAGAGCCACCATCCCTTTTCCGGCGGCACGCCGGAGGATCTGCGGATCACCACCCGCTACGAGCGCGGCGACTTCACCCTGGCCTTGATGGCGACCCTGCACGAGACCGGCCACGCCCTTTATGAGCACGGCTTGCCGAAGCGGTGGCGCCGCCAACCGGTCGGCGCGGCACGCGGCATGAGCCTGCACGAAAGCCAGTCGCTCCTGATCGAAATGCAAGTCTGCAGGGGCCGTGAATTCCTGGGCTTCGCGGCGCCGCTGATCCGGACCACGTTCTGCCGCGACGGGCCGGCCTGGACCGCGGACAATCTGGCCCGTCATGCCCGGCGGGTGAGGCGCGGCCTGATCAGGGTCGAGGCCGACGAAGTCACTTATCCGGCCCATGTGATCCAGCGCACCCGGCTCGAGCGGGCGATGATCGCGGGCCGGCTCGAAGTCGCCGATTTGCCGACAGCTTGGCGCGAGACGATGGCCGAACTCGTTGGCGCCACGCCCGCGGATGACCGCGACGGCTGCATGCAGGACATCCACTGGATCGGCGCCGATTTCGGCTACTTCCCGACCTATACTCTGGGTGCCTTGGCGGCGGCCCAGTTGTTCGCCGCCGCGGCCGAGTCGGATGCGGCCATCCTCGCCGCCATCGCGACCGGCGATTTCAGTCCCCTGTTCGCCTGGCTCGCCGCCAACGTTCACGGCCACGCTTCGTCGTTGAGCGGCGAGCAACTGATGACCGCCGCGACCGGCCGCCGCTTGGACACGAAAGCCTTCAAGGCCCATCTCAGGGCCCGCTATCTCGAGGACTGAGGATACCGGGAGGGTGGACCTGAGCCCGGCCACCGACCCCTCCCCATGCCATCGACAGCCGGGCTCAGACCCTTGGAAACCAACCAAAACATGGCCTCCGCCAACAGCTTACCCCAATCCGTTCGATTGCCCAGCGGAAATCCGGCGCCGACTCGGCGCTCGCTCAGGTCTTGATGATGCGGAAGTTGAAGGGGATCCGGCCCTGCTCGGGGTCGATGATGAATTTCTCGACCTTGGGCGGAGTTTTCGCCATCGCCTCCAAATAGAGCCGCATCCGGGTGATCGCCGGTGCCTTCTCGTATTCCGCGAGTAGAGCCACGACCGCACCGGTGGTGCCGATGGCCTCGGCCAACTGGCGTTCGTGGTAGCTCCGTGCTTCCATTAGGTTCGAACCGGCCTCGCCGCGCGCTTTGTTCAGAAAATTGTTGGCATAGCCCCGGGCCTCGCTGCGCTTTTTCTCGCGATTCGCGAGGGCATCGGCAACCTTCCGGAACGCCTCGGCGGCCGAGGCGTGGCGGGTGATGGTCATGATAGTGGTGGAAGTGATCTGAATGCCGCACCGATAGCGGTCGAGCATGGCCTGTGTTTCCAGCTTGACCTGCTCCTGGATGGCGAGCCGGCCGACGGTCAGCACCACTTCAAGGGGGATCGCGGGCACGGTTTCGGTCAGGACCGATTCGGCGAGGCTGGCAACCAGAACGTCGGGCGCCTCGGTTTGGAACCGGAAATCGGCGGGATTGGAAACGATGTATTGGAGCACCAGGCCGATGCTCAGGTTGTCGGTGTCGCCGGTGACAAGAAACGATCCCGCGGCCACTTTCTCCTGCTGGCACCAGAATCCGGTCGCGACGTCGCTCGCTTCGCTCCCAAAGCCCGGTTCCACCCGCCGGACCAGGTCTTCACCGACGATGCGATGGCTCTCGAACGGCCACGGCAAGCGGTAATGGAGTCCCGGCCCCAGCTCGTCATCGACGATTTCGCCAAACCGCGACAAGATGGCGCGTTCGCCGGGCCGGACCGAGAACAGGCCGGTGGACACATAAAGCAGGGCCACCGCCGCGAGCGCGGCGTTGCGGAGCCCGCGGCCGGTCGGCCGGATCCCGGTCAACGCGGAGAACTTGTCGGCCATCGTCAGCCACTCGGAGGGCAGATGGGCGCGGCGCATGCTCAGCGCCAGGAGGACCAGCAACACCACGGCCCCGGCGATCTTGACCGGCTCGGGAATAAAGGTGGTGGCGGTGCCGAAGGTCGCCAGGGGATCCAGCTCCCAGCTTCGATAAACCAGATTGAGGGCGTATCCGGCCAGCAACGTCACGACCACGATCGCGGCCAGGTAGATCGCGACGATGCGCATGCCGAGGAACTTGATCAGCACCGTCAGGCTGCCGAGATTGGTCGCGGGGCCGGCGAGCAGGAACACCAGCGCCGCGCCCGGGTTCAGCCCCTTGAGCACCAGCGCCGCGGCGATCGGGGTCGAGGCAGAGGCGCAGGTATAGATCGGAACGCCGATCAGCAGCATCGCCAGCATCGAGGTGAATTCGCCGCTCAGATACCGCTCGAACACGGTCGGCGGCAGCAGTGCCGCGACCAGTCCCGACAGGACGAAGCCGAGCATGAGCCAATAGGAGGTCTCGTCGAGCAGTTCGCGAAAAGCATAAGTCAAAACGTGACGCAGGATCCGGACCGGGCCGCGGCGCGCGTCGGCGGCCTCGCCCGCCGCGATCAAACCTTGGCACTCGTGGCCATGATCATGGGCATCGAGTTCGGCGCTCGCGTCCGCGATCGAGGCCACCTCGCCGGCGCTCGCCGGGGCCAGTGCCTCCGCCGGCTGGGCCTTGGGCTCGCCGAACAGGTTGGTCGCCAGGCCGGCGGCGACCGCGGTGATCATCGCCGCCGCCGGGCGGAAGACGGTGATGATCGGGTCCATGAGGGCGTAACTGACGCTGATCGAATCGACGCCCGTTTCGGGGGTCGAGATCAGGAACGCGACCGTGGCCCCCTTGGTCGCGCCTTGCCGGCGCAACCCCAGCGCCGCCGGCAGCACCCCGCAGGAGCAGAGCGGCAGCGGAATGCCCAGAGTCGAGGCCCACAGCACCGATCTTGTCTTGCCGGAGCCGAAAAACCGCGACAGGGTCTTGGCCGGCATCAGAATGGCGATCAACCCGGCGACAACGAAGCCGAGCAGCAGGAAGACGGACGCCTCTTTCAAAATGATCCAGGTTTCCTGGACAACCAGCAGAAGGAACTCGCCCATCACCTGTCCTGAAATATCGGCCGGTTGGCGATGTCGCGGTAGGTGGCGCCGGCGTCCGAATAATGCTCACTGTCGTAGCGCAGCCGGTTATCGAATTCGGTGACGCTTTGATGGGGGTAATTGAGCCCCAGCCCAGGATCGGTGATCACCTGAACCGGGTCGCCGAATTCGGTGACGACGGCGTATTCGCTGGTATCGACGATGAACAAGCCGGGCGGCGCCAGCATCGAAATCACCCCCAGGGCCGCCGCCAGCACGACGGTCCGCGCACGCCATTTCCCCCCTGCCTCGCCGTTCATACGGGCACCATGGGTCAGCGTTGCCGTTGTCTCCGGGCCAAGATCCGCGGCGGCCCGGCGCGCCACTCCCTTGCGCTCGAAGGCGCATGATCAAGTGTGCCGCAGGTGGCGGGGACTGGCAATCTGAAACTGCGAAGCGGGAGCCGGTCGAATCGGATGAGTTGGGCTCAAGGCTTGGGCCAAGCCTGGGAGGCGGCGAATGCCGCGGTGGCCACGACCACGATCGAGGGCCCGGCGGGCGCGTCCGCGGCCAGCGCGGCGAACAGGCCGGCGACCACCGCGCCGATGCCGATCAGCACCGCGCCAAGCGCCATCCGC
>CAJWQN010000168.1 GCA_913045505.1 uncultured Rhodospirillaceae bacterium
GCTATCAGACACCCCATGAGGTCCTCATGAATGCCCCCCGTGGTGCACTTCCGACCTGAATCTGCCGTACAATGACCCCACTTCACACAATGACCCCACTTCACAACGACCCCATTTCAATGACAATAAGTACAATGACCCCATTTCCTGTGGCCTTACTTCCGATTCTCGATTATCCCAAACACGCAGGACAGGCGCAAACCTACTCGGCAGGCGCCCCAAGGGGCGCCGCGTCACCTCAGTGAAGGTCGCGCCAGACCTTGCGTTTGGTCGCGTAGAGCAGCGCGGTCAAAACGATCAGGAACAGCAGCACCTTCGTCCCCAACCGCTTGCGCGCGTCCAAGTTGGGCTCGGCGGCCCAGGCCAGAAAAACGGTGACGTCTTTGGATTCCTGCTCGATCGTGGCCTCGGTGCCGTCGGCATATTCCACGTCATCGCCATAGAGCGGCGGCGGCATGGCCGTCGCCCCGCCGGGAAAATAGGGATTGTAGAAGAGTCCCTCCGGGACCCCGTGATCGCCTGTATCCTCCTCGTAACCGATGAGGAGCGCGTACATATAGTCGGCGCCACCCATTCGCGCCTTGTACATCAGCGAGAGATCCGGCGGCAACGCGCCACCATTTATCATCGCCGCTTCCTTGGCGTTGCGGTATGGCGAGACGAAGGCATCCGAGGGCCGCGCCTCGCGGGTGAACATCTCGCCCTCCTCGTCGGGGCCATCCTCGACCGAGAACTGGGCGGCGATCGCCTTGACCTGGTCCTCGTCATAACCGATCTCGGCGAGATTGCGGTAGGCGACCAAGTCGAGGCCGTGGCAGTTGCCGCAGACCTCGAGAAAGACCTGCAGGCCACGTTGGGTGGCGGCCCGGTCGAAGCTTCCGAATATGCCGTCGAACGACCACTTCTGCGCCGGTGGTTGGGCGGCGTCTGCGGCGGCCTGCGCGGTGGTGGCCAGCCCGAACCCGACCGCGGCGACCGCCACGAGGCCCAGAATTCCGTGCCCGACCCGCGCCATCACGACCTCCCCCGCGTCGGCGCCGTGGCGGCGGCGTCACCGCCCTTCAGCACCGGTTCGGCGATGCTGGTCGGCAGCGGCCGCGGTTTCTCGATCATGCCGATCAATGGCATCAACACCAGGAAATGCAGGAAATAGTAGGCGGTCGAGATCCGCGCGAGGATCAGGGCGATCCCCTCCGGCGGCTGCGAGCCACACCAACCCAGCACGATCCCATCGACCACCAGGAACCAGAACACCTGCTTGTAAATGGGACGGAAAGTGGCGCTGCGCACCTTGGAGGTGTCCAGCCAGGGTAGCAGGAACGGCACCGCCAGCGAGCCGAACATCAACACCACGCCCAACAGCTTGTCGGGCACCGAGCGCAGGATCGCGTAGAAGGGGAGGAAATACCATTCGGGCACGATATGGGCCGGCGTGACCAGCGGATTGGCCGGGATGTAGTTGTCCGGATGGCCCAGAAAGTTGGGCGCGAAAAACACGAACGCCAGCAACACGATCATGAGCACGCCGAGGCCGAACAGATCCTTGACCGTGTAATAGGGATGGAACGGGATCTGGTCCTGGGGCCCCTTGGCGTCGATGCCCAGCGGGTTGTTGGAGCCGAACGTGTGCAGCGCCCAAAGATGCAGGAACACCACGGCGACGAGCAAAAACGGCAGCAGATAGTGGAGGCTGTAAAATCGGTTCAAGGCCGGGTTGCCGACCGCGTACCCGCCCCATAGCCAGGTCACGATCGAATCGCCGACCAGCGGAATCGCCGAGAACAGATTGGTGATCACGGTCGCCGCCCAGAAGCTCATCTGGCCCCACGGCAGCACATAGCCCGTGAACGCGTTCATCATCATCAGGATCAGAATGATCAGGCCCATCCACCACAGCACCTCGCGCGGGTCCTTGTAGGAGCCGTAATAGAGCCCGCGGTAAATATGGATGTAGACCACCGCGAAGAACGCCGAGCCGCCATTGGCATGCATGTAGCGGATCAGCCAGCCGTAGTTGACGTCACGCATGATCCGCTCGACGCTGACGAACGCCATGTCCACATGGGGCGTGTAGTGCATCGCCAGCACGATCCCGGTGACTATCTGCAGCACCAGCACGATCCCGGCCAGTGATCCGAAGGTCCACCAGTAGCTGAGGTTGCGAGGCGCCGGATATTCGACCAGCGAATGATTGACGAAGGTGACGAGGGGCAGCCGGTGGTCGAACCACTGCACCACCCGTTTGCCGACCGAATCGTTGCTCATCGGGTGCGCCCTTTATCCAATTCGAACGGTCGTCTCGTCCAAATACACGTAATCCGGCACTTCCAGATTGACCGGAGCCGGTCCGATGCGAATCCGGCCCGAGCTGTCGTAGTGGGAGCCGTGGCAGGGGCAGAACCAGCCGCCCGCGAAGTCGCCCTGATTGCCGATGGGCACGCAGCCAAGATGAGTGCAAATCCCGACCAGGATCAGCCATTCCGGCTTTTCCGCCCGCTCCGCGTCCGCCTGCGGATCAGGAAGATCGGCCAGGTCGACGTCGACCGCGGCCGCGATCTCCTCGGCCGTGCGATGGCGGACGAACACCGGCTTGCCGCGCCAAACCACGGTGACCGACTCGCCCTCCTCGATCCCCGACAAATCGACCTCGGTGCTGGCCAGGGCAAGCACCGCCTTCGACGGGTTCATCTGATGAATCAGCGGCCACATCGCGGCCAGCACACCGACGGTGCCGACCGCTCCGGTTGCGATATAAAGAAAATCGCGCCGCGTCTCGCCGTCGCCGCCGACCGAATCGGCGCTAGCTGCCGGTGTCTCGGCCATGGAAGAACGTCCCCATGTTGGTCCCGGACGAATTGGGTTGTCACGCCCCACCCGTTATGGAACTCGTTGTGCCTCAACTCTTAAGGAATGTCTAGAGCCATCACCCGTGATCGGGCGCCGGTGGCCTGATCCCGGCATCCGCCACAACTGTTCGCTCGGCCACCGATCGCCATGAACCTCAGCCCTTGGAACGCTTGTGCGCCTGGCCCTTTATGAACCCGATATCCCGCCCAACGCCGGCGCGATGATGCGTCTGGCGGCGGTGATGGGGGTCGGGGTCGATCTGATCGAGCCGGCCGGGTTCGTGCTCAGCGACCGCCGCCTCCGGCGCGCCGGACTCGACTATCTGGATACCGTCAGGCTCACCCGTCATCGTTCCTGGGCGGCATTCCAGGGCGCCCGATCCGACGGCCGGCTGGTGCTGCTGACCACAGCCGCGGAAACGGTCTATACGACGTTTGCCTTTCGTGATTCGGATATCCTGCTGGTGGGTCGCGAAACCGCGGGCGTGCCGGCCAAGGTACACGCCGCCGCCGATGCCCGGGTCCGGGTCCCGATGGTGGCGGGACTGCGCTCGCTCAACGTTGCGCTGGCGGCGGCGATGGTGCTAGGGGAGGCGCTGCGTCAAACGGAGTCCTGGCCGGAGTGATCGGATATGTACGACCAAGCCATCGGCACGCTGCACAAGGAGAAGACTACCAATTGGTTCGAGCAGTTGCGCAATCACATCTGCGCCGAATTCGAGGCCCTGGAGGACTTACTGGCCGGCGGCCCCAACGCCGAGAGTCCGGCCGGGCGATTCGAGCGCACCGCCTGGGAACGTCCGGGCGGCGGCGGCGGCGAAATGTCGGTGATGCGCGGGCGCGTATTCGAGAAAGTGGGAGTCAACGTCTCGACCGTCCACGGCGCCTTGTCGGAAGAATTCCGGGGCCAGATTCCGGGCACCGAGCGGAATCCGCGTTTTTGGGCCAGCGGCATCTCGCTGGTCGCCCATATGTGGTCGCCCCTGGTTCCGGCGACGCATATGAACACCCGCCAGGTCATCACCACCAAGACCTGGTTCGGCGGCGGCGCCGATCTGACCCCGATGGTTTCCGACGATGAGGATACCCAGACCTTTCACGAAGCACTCAAGGCGGCCTGCGACGCCCATGATCCGGCCTACTACCCTCGCTTCAAGCAATGGTGCGACGAGTATTTCTATCTGCCCCACCGGCGCGAGGCGCGGGGCGTGGGCGGTATCTTCTACGACGATCTGGAGAGCAACTGGGACGCCGCCTTCGCGTTCACTCAGGATGTCGGCCGCGCCTTCGCCCAAGTCTATCCCGCGATCGTCCGTCGCCATCTCGACGAGCCTTGGACCGCCGAACAACGCGCCCATCAACTGGTGCGTCGCGGCCGCTATGTGGAGTTCAACCTGCTTTACGACCGCGGCACCCAGTTCGGTCTCAAGACCGGCGGCAACACCGATGCGATCCTGATGTCGTTACCGCCCGAGGTGACCTGGCCGTAAGCGGCCAAGCCGGGCGAAATTCTCAGCGGGCGTGCCGGCCGCTGTCGATCATGTGGACCGAGCCGGTGATATAGGAGCTGTCGTCGCTGGCCAGAAACAGCATCAGCTTGGCGACCTCCTCGGGATCGCCGTAGCGGCCGAACGGCGAGCCGGCGGCGAATTCGGCCCGTACCGCCTCCGGATCGTCGGGATTGTTGCCTTTCTCGAGCGACCGCATCATCCGGGTCTCGATCGGCGACGGGTTGACCGTGTTGACCCGAATGCCGTTGGCCGCCCCTTCAAGCGCCGCGGTGCGCATCATTCCGACCACCGCATGTTTGCTGCTGACGTAGGCCGACAGCCCCGGCCGGCCGCGAACCCCGGCGATGGACGAGGTGATGACGATACTGCCGCCGCCCCGGCGCGCGATCGCCGGCATGGCGTATTTCAGACCCAGCCAGACGCCGCGCACGTTGACCGCGATCACCTGGTCGAACAGGTCGATCGGATAGTCGGTGATCGGCAGCACCCGACCTTCGATGCCGGCATTGAGGAGTGCGATGTCGAGCCCGCCGTAACGCTCCAGAGCAAGATCGACGGTGCCCTCCACCTGGTCGGGCTGGGAGACGTCGGCGACCGTCGTGCTCACCCCATCGCCGCCAACTTCCAGGGCCTCTTGGGCAGCGGCGTCGAGCGCGGCCTGATCCAGGTCCACCAGCAGCACCTTCGCGCCCTCGGCCGCGAACAGCTTGCCCGCCGCCCGGCCGATGCCACCGGCGCCGCCGGTGATCATCGCGACCTTGCCCTCCAGTCTCGCCATGGTTCCGTCTCCCCGTTACCGACACCCGGCCGTGTCATAGCATTTCGCCTGTCCGGTGACGACTCCGACTATGGCCGAAACGGGGGGTTCGCGGTAGCTTGTGGCCCGGGGCGAGATCAACACCACCAGCGGAGGACGCCATGGACCTGGGACTCGAGGGCAAGAAGGCGATCGTCACCGGCGGCACGCGGGGAATCGGCCGGACCATCGCCGAACTGCTTGCCGACGAAGGCTGCGACCTGGGCATCTGCGCCCGCGGCGAAGCCGCCATCGGGCCCGCGGTGGCGGCCCTGAAAGCCAAGGGCGTCAACGCCACCGGCGCCGTGGTCGACGTGAGCGACGCGGATGCGGTCATGTCCTGGGTCGAACAGGCCGCAACCGCGCTCGACGGTCTCGATATTGTGATTGCCAACGCCAGCGGCTTCGGCATTACTCCCGACGCGGCTGGATGGCGGCAAGGATTCGAGGTCGACATCATGGGCACGTTCCACACCGTCCAGGCGGCGATGCCCCACCTGGAACGCTCGGACGCGGGCGCGATCCTCGCCATCTCGAGCGTCGCCGCGCTGGAGTTCTTCGGCGGCGCCCGTCCCTACAATTCGGTCAAGGCGGCGTTGATCAACTACATCTCCAATCTGTCGATCGAGCTCGCGCCCAAGGGCATCCGCGCCAACACGGTCTCGCCGGGCACGATTTACTTCGACGGTGGCGTCTGGCAACAGCGCGAGCGGGACGAGCCCGAGGTGTTCAAAATGGCACTGGCCCGCAACCCAATGGGCCGGATGGGCGGCCCCGACGAGGTCGCCAAGGCCGCGGTGTTTCTGGCCAGCCCGGCGGCGGGCTTCATCAGCGGCACCAATCTGATCGTGGATGGCGCCTTGACCCAGGGGGTCCAGTACTGAGTCCTCGATGACCGACCGAATCACGATCTGGCTCGCCGACAATTTCGCTTGCGATGGCGGCCGGCCTCGCGCATGACAGGCCAGGAGCGGCTCCCAGCCCCGCCAGGAGGCCAGCAATGACTCAAATCGCCACCCGCCCCTGGGCGGCCCATTACACGGTCGAGGACACCACGATCCGTGCCGAGACACCCGAGCTTCGCGTAGTCGAAATCACGCTGGCGCCGGGGGAAACCATACCCTGGCACTATCACACCAACGTCGTCGACAGGTTCTATTGCCTGGAAGGCCTGCTGGCGGTGGAGACCCGCGCGCCGCGCGCCCGTCACGCGCTGGCCCCGGGCGAGGCCTGCACGGTTGCCGAAAAGACCGCGCATCTGGCCACCAATGTTGGCCAGGCGCGGTGCCGGTTCCTCCTCGTTCAAGGTATCGGCGCCTATGATT
>CAJWQN010000169.1 GCA_913045505.1 uncultured Rhodospirillaceae bacterium
GCCCCCGCCAATGCCGCCGATCGCGCGACATGGTCGAACAGGCCCAGCCCGTCCCTGAGCCACTGCATGGCCGCCCCGGCGACGAAGATGCTGCCTTCGAGCGCATAAGTCGGACGGCCATCGATCCGATAGGCGACGGTGGTCAGCAGCCGGCTTCTCGATGCAACCGCCTCGGCGCCGGTGTTGAGCAGGGCGAAGGCGCCGGTTCCATAGGTGCACTTGACCATGCCCGGCGTCAGGCAGGCTTGGCCGATGGTGGCCGCCTGTTGATCGCCGGCGATCCCGGTGATCGGAATCGGCGCGCCGAACAGCTCCGCCTCGGTGACCCCGAACGCGCTTGCGGTATCGCAAACTTCGGGCAGGATCGCCCGGGGCACGTTGAACAGCGCGAGCAGGGCCTCAGCCCACTCTTGGCGGTGGATGTCGAACAACAATGTCCGCGCGGCGTTGGTGGCGTCGGTCGCGTGCCGTCGGCCGCCGGTCAGCCGCCACAGCAGGAAGCTGTCGATGGTGCCGAACGCGAGCGCGCCGCGCGCCGCCGCGGCGTGAGCGCCCTCTACGTTGTCGAGCAGCCATTCGATCTTGGTCGCCGAAAAATACGGGTCGATCAGCAGCCCGGTGGTGGCGGCCACGGCATCCTGATGGCCGCCCTCGATCAGAGCGGTGCACCGCTCGGCGGTCCGGCGGTCCTGCCAAACGATGGCGTTGTGGATCGGGCGTCCGGAGTCCCGTTCCCACAGCACGGTGGTTTCACGTTGATTGGTGATCCCGATCGCCGCGATCGCGGAGGGGTCCACGGCCGCTTCCGCGATGGTTTGCCGGCAAACCGCGACTGTGGCCCGCCAGATTTCCTCGGGGTCGTGCTCGACCCAACCCGGTCGCGGGAAAATCTGCGACAGTTCGCGCTGGGCGGCGGCGCGTGGGGCTCCGTCGACATCGAACAGGATCGCGCGAGTCGACGTCGTGCCCTGGTCGATGGCCAGAATTCCGGCCGGATCGGTCATTCGGCGGCATCTCCGATCTCCAGGGCGCGACGAAACATATCCGGGTCCACATTGCCGCCGGAGATGATCACCAGAACCGTCTTGCCGCGACAATCGAACCGCCCGCACAACGCCGCCGCCAGCGCGACCGCGCCACTCGGTTCGACCACCAGCCTGAGATGACGGAACGCCGCCGCCATGGCCGAGAGGGCCTCGTCGTCGCTGACGACAAGGCCGGGCTGGAGAAGCTTCCTGTTGACCGCGAAGGTCAGGGCGCCGTGAGTCGGCACGAGCAGCGCATCGCAAATCGACCGCGTCGCCGGGTCGTTGCCTTGGCGCGCGCCGATGCCTAAGGAGCGGGCGGTGTTGTCGAAACCCGCGGGCGTGACCGGATGCAGCGCGATGCCCGGGAGCTGATGGGTCAGGGCCAGCGCGCATCCGGCGATCAAACCGCCGCCGCCGCAGGGGACCAGAGCGGCGTCCGGTCTCAGGCCCCGCTGCGCGGCCTGGGCGGCGGCCTCGAGCCCGGCGGTGCCTTGGCCGGCGATCACGTAAGCATCATCATGGGGTTTGACCAGCGCGGCGCCGCGCTCCTCGGCGATCCGGGTGCCGATCGCCTCGCGGTCCTCTGTATAGCGGTCGTAAAACACGATCTCGGCACCGGCGGATCGGGTTCCGGCCACCTTCGACACCGGCGCATCCTCCGGCATCACGATCAGGGCCGACGTGCCCAGCAACCGGGCCGCCACGGCAACCCCTTGCGCGTGATTGCCGGATGACCAGGCGACGACGCCCCTGGCGCGCTCGGTTTCACTCATGGCGCGGATACGGTTGAAGGCGCCCCTGAACTTGAACGACCCGGTGCGTTGCAGGGCCTCGGCCTTGATCAGCAAACGCCCGCCAACCCGCTCATCCAGGGCGTCGGAGCGCAGCAAGGGGGTCACGCGCGCGTGCCCCCGAATCCGGCGCGCGGCCTGGATCACCGCGGCGAACGAAGGCTCTTGATCGGCGAACATGGTGTTGGCAATACGGTCGCGCCGGCGCGGTGACGGCTCGGGGCGCGGCTAGCGCCGCGCTAGGCGAAGAGACGCGCCGATGATGTTTTCGAGGAGCTGAATTTGCGGCCGGTCGCCGGAGCCGGACAGCCGGTGACGGTAGGTCTGGGTGCTCTCGAGCACGCGTTGGATGTAGTTTCGGGTTTCATGGAATGGCAGCGTCTCGATCCAGTCGACCGGATCGACCTCCTCATCGCGCGGATCCCCATAGGCGCGCAGCCAGCGCTTGACCCTTGACGGGCCGGCATTATAGGCGGCCAAGGCCAGGGCATAGGCGCCATCGTAACGATTGAGCAAGCCACCGAGATAGGCGCCGCCGAGGCGCAGGTTGAAAGCGGGATCGTTGGTCAAGCGGCGGCGGCTGTATTTCAACCTGAGCACGCGGGCCATCTGCTTCGCGGTCGCCGGGATCAACTGCATAAGGCCGCGCGCGCCGGCGCTGGATATGGCCGTCGGGTCCATTTCGCTTTCCTGACGCGACACCGCCAACAGCAACCCCAATTCCGGCGCGGTCTCGAGGCCGTCAATTTGGCCGAGGCCAAAGGCGACCGGATAGGCGGCCTCCATTAGCTTGACACCGGCACGCGCCGATCGCTTGGCGGCGGCGATGCCGACCTCGGGACGCGCATAGTCGGCGCCGAGGCGCGCCGCGAGCACATGCTCCGCGGGCGTTTTCGCGCCGTCCGACAGATGCAGGACGAATCGCCGCAACAGTTTCTTTTCCCCGAGTTCGCCCAGCATGCGCGCCGCCCGCACCAGGGGCCGGGCCTCGAACGCCGCCAACGCCACCCCATCAGGTTTCGGATCGCCCGGCAATTCAAGCCGCGTCAAGCCCAAGGCCTGGGCCGCCAACTGGCCGTAATAACGGGTCGGATGCGCCGCCGCCAAACCGTACCAATGCCGGGCCCCGTCATCGTCGCCGCGATCCGCCAGGGTGCGCCCGGCCCAGTAGGCGGCGCGCGACAGACTGATCGGCGAGCGCACACCCTCATACATGATCTTGAAATGGCCGAACGCAGCCGCCGGCTCCGCCAGGAACCGGTAGGCGATCCAGCCGGCCAGCCACTCGGCCTCGGCCAAGCCGAGACCGCCGGTCTGGCCGCTGCTTGCCGCCAATCGGTAGGCTTCACTGATATAGCCGTCATCCAATGCCTTACGGATTTGGAGCCGCAACTCGAACCACCAGCGATCGGCATGCCCCAGCGGCACCGGAAGGTCGAACAGCAAGGCTCGGGCACGGTCATCAAAACCCAATTTGCGGCGCCAGCGCACCCGTTCATAAATCAGTCCGGGATCCTGTTTGAGATCATCGGGCAGACGCGCGATCGCCTGATCGACCTCGCCGTGGCGTTCGATCAAATAAAGCCGGGCGATGCCCAGAAGCTTTTGATCGGGATCGACTCGGTGGAGCATCCGTCGCACGGCGCGGCCCTTGCCGTCCCACAGCAGCCGATCGAGGCGCGCGGCGTGATCGGCGGGGCCGAGAACGGCTCCGTGGCCGGCCAGAAACGCCTTCTCGTCCCGGCTTCGGAAGTCATGGCCGACCCAGGCCGCGCGCAACAGCCGCCGGCCGCGTTCCTGGTCGCCGTCATCGATCAAGGCCTCGGCGAATCTCTGCGCGGCCAAACCGGTGCGGGGCGGATGGGCGGCGAACCAGGCGATGACCTGCTGGTTCGTCATCGCCACCGGCATGGCCTTTTCCGCGTGTTGTTCGAGACCGGCCCGGTCCGGCCAGTCGGGATGGGCGGCGATGAAGGCGGCGATATCGCCGAAGCTGGCGCCCGAACCCTGCCGCGCGCAATACAGCCAGCGCACCACCACGCCCGGCAGAGCTTCTCGGGCGTTGTCGGCGGATTTAAGCGCGCTTTGCCAGCGATAGCTCCTGGCCGCGCGCAATGCGGCACGAGCGTGGCCGGCATCGGATTCGCTCAAGATCGGCATCGGCGTGGGTGGCTCGGCGTGAACCGTCACCATCGCCCCGAGCACCACCGCCGCGGCGATCGCGAATCCCCTGGACAGCCATATGCCGATCCCTTCGCGCACGAGATCATTATAGGCACCGCGGCGATTTGCCGCAATTCCGCCACATTTTGGGCAGTTCCTGAACGCGCTCAGGCTCTTGCCGCCCTCCGGCCCCCGAGCTAAGCTGCGGGCCACGACATCTTTGCTCTTGCGCCTTGGAGACGGGGCTATGTTCACGGGATCTTTCACAGCTTTGATCACGCCGTTTCGCGACGGCGCGGTCGATAAATCGGCCTTCCAGGACTTTGTCGAGTGGCAAATTGGGCAGGGCGTGCATGGCCTCGTGGCCTGCGGCACGACAGGCGAGTCGCCGACATTGTCTCATGACGAACACGAGTCGGTGATCGAGTTGTGCATCGAGGCGGCGGCGGGACGCGTGCCCGTCATTGCCGGCACCGGCTCCAATTCGGCGGCCGAGGCGATCAGTCTGACCCGGCACGCCGCCGAAGCGGGGGCCGACGCGGCCCTGGTGGTGATGCCGTATTACAACAAGCCGACGCCCGAGGGGCAGTACCGCCATTTCAAGACGATCGCGGAATCGGCGGACATTCCGATCATCATTTACAACATCCCCGGCCGATGCGTGGTCGACATGTCGGTTGAGACCATGGCCCGGCTCGCCGAAGTTCCCAATATCATCGGGGTCAAGGACGCAACGGGCGACGCCGCGCGGCCAAGCGATGTGCGCCGGGCGATCGGCCATGAATTCTGTCAAATGAGCGGCGAAGACGGCTGCGTACCGGCGATGCTGGCTCATGGCGGCCACGGCTGCATTTCGGTGACCGCGAACGTGGCGCCCGCGGTTTGCGCGGCGATGCACGAGGCTTGGCAGGCCGGCGATTCGGCCAAAACGCTCGAGATTCACGACCAGCTGACACCGCTCAATAAGGCGCTGTTCTTGGAGACCAGCCCGGGCCCGGTCAAATATGCCGCCAGCCTGCTCGGCCTTTGCGCCGCCGACCTGCGGTTGCCGATGTGCGAAATCGCCGGCAGCACCAAGGAGAAGGTTCACGCGGCCATGGAGGCGGTGGGCATTCTGACGATGGACGAAGGCCAGTGGCGGGCGGCGACCTGAACCGTCGCTTTGTCGCCCAGAACCGCAAAGCCCGGCATAATTATTTTATCGAGGACACGATCGAGGCCGGGCTGGTGCTCCAGGGCAGCGAGGTCAAATCGCTGCGCGCCGGAAGTGCGAGCCTGGGCGACGCCTATGCCGAGGCGCGGGGCGGCGAGTTGTTTCTGGTCAACGCCCATATCCCGCCATACACCGCCGCCAACCAGTTCAATCACGAACCCCTGCGGCCACGCAAACTGCTGCTGCACCGCCGTGAGGTCGAAAAGCTGACCGGCAAGGTCCAGCGCGAGGGCTACACGTTGGTGCCGTTGTCGCTGTATTTCAACGATCGCGGCCGAGCCAAGGTCGATCTTGCCCTGGCCCGCGGACGCAAGCATCACGACAAGCGCGAACGCGAGAAGAGCCGCGACTGGAAACGCGAGCAGTCGCGGCTGATGCGCAACAAGGTTTGAGCGGATGAGAACGCGCTATGGTCGCATTACCGATGTCATGGCTCGGTGCCGCGCTGGAACTTCCAGAAATATCTGATCGCGCCCGACGGCAGCCTGGCCGGGGCGCGGTCGACCCGAACGGAGCCGATGTCGGACGAGATCACCACGGCGGTCGAGGACGTGCCGGCCCGTTAGCCGCCGCTCAGGCTTGTCCGAATCTCGGCGACCACGGCGCGGAACATCTCCGGCGTCAGACGCTTGGTATTGGTGTTGTAGCGCGAGCAATGATAACTGTCGAACAGGGTGAGATCGTTGGCCAGCCGATGCCGGGCGCCATGGCCAAACCTGTGCGCGGTCCGGCTTGCGCCATGCGCCGAAAGCACCGCGTCATGGGCGATCCGGCCGAGGGCAAGGACCGCCTCGAGGTCGCCAAGCGCCGCGAATTCAGCGTCGAGAAACCGTCCGCATTGCCTGATTTCCGCGGCCTTCGGCTTGTTTTCCGGCGGCACGCAGCGCACCGCGTTGGTGATACGACAATCGACCAAGCGTAGCCCGTCATCGCACCGGGCATCATATTCGCCAACGGCGAAGCCGGTCTCGATCAGTGTCCGATACAGCAAATCACCGGCGCTATCGCCCGTAAAGGGGCGCCCGGTGCGGTTGGCGCCGCGCAGACCCGGCGCCAATCCGACCACCAACAGCCGGGCCGCGATCCCGCCGAACGAAGCCACCGGGGCGTTGTGCCAGTCAGCGAACGACGATTGGTTTTGGGCGCGATAGGCAACCAAGCGCGGGCACAGCCGACAAGCGCGCCCGGGCGCTTCGGGCTTCACCCGGAGCGCGTGGCCGGCGCCGGCGCTTCGTCGTCGTCGTCCTCGTAGTCCTCGTCGTCGTCGTAATCGTCCTCGG
>CAJWQN010000170.1 GCA_913045505.1 uncultured Rhodospirillaceae bacterium
TTCGATCAGCGCGTCGTTGCGGCTGGCGCCGGCCCGCATTTCCTTGAACATGGTTACCAGGATATGAATGCTGTCGGCGACCGCGATGGTCAGAATGATGGTCGGCGCCGAGACCGACGGCGGCGTCAGGGCGATGCCGAACCAGCCGGCGAGGCCCATGGCGGTCGCAGCCGACATGCCGATCACCATCACCGTCGCCACGGTGCCGGTGATCGAGCGCAGAAATCCGATCAGACCCAGAATCAGCACCCCGTACATTAGCGGCACCAGGTTCTTGATGTCGGCGACGCTGGCCTCGGCGAAGGCGTTGCTGAGCGGTGCCACCCCGGTCAGGGCGACCCGGAGACCCGGGTGGGTGGCGCTGGTTCGGGCCACCAGCTCGCGGGCAAAGGCGATCACTCGCGGCAGCTCTTCGGCGCTTTGCTGTGGGAATGTGAGGGTGACGCTGATCGCCGTGGTGGTCGCGTTGGGTGAGATCACTCGATTCACGAGCAGCGGCTCGGCCAGCGCGACCGCGCGGATGTCGGCGATCAGTTCCGGCGTCAGCGGCCGGTCGCCCGGCACCAGATCACGGACCGTCAGATCGTCGCCGTCGGCGAAGCTGTGCTGAAAATTGCTGAGCGAATCGACCCGGGTGGCGTAGGGCACCTGCCAAGACGCCTCGGTAAGGTCGATGATCGCGCCGAGCATCTCGGGCGTGAACATCTCTCCTTCGGCGGGCTTGAGAACGAACAGCAGGCTGTCGTCCTTGACGTAGACGTCCTGGAGCGCCTCGTAGGCTTGGAGCTGGGGGTTCTGTTCGCTGAAAAAGACCCGGTAGTCGTTCGAGAACGACAGAAAACGCCCGCCGCTGGCCACCGCAGCGACCACCAGCACGGTGGCCACGATGATCGCCCATCGCCAGCGGATCACCCAGCGCGCATAGGCGACCATGGCGGCGTTGCCGAACAGGCCGCCACCGCCGAATGTCCCGGATTGCGGCCCCGTGGGCAAGGATTCGTCGGGGCGGTCCCGATTGCCGTGGTCGCTCATGGTCGACTCCTTGCCCCGCGCGCCGTTCATGGCTAAACTGTAAACTGGTCAGTGTACCTGATGTAAACTATACGGTTTAGTTTGCGTCAAGGGGAAAGATGTCCGAAGCCGAATCACAAATCCGCGAACCGCCGATTGGCGGGCGCGCCATGGGCGCGGTGCCGGAAAGCCCGAAGCACGCGGCGATCGTCGCGGCGGCGACCGACTTGTTCCTCGGCGCCGGTTACGCGGCGACCAGCATGGACGCCATCGCCCGGCGCGCCAATGTGTCCAAGCGCACGGTCTACAGCCATTTCGCCAACAAGGAGGCGCTGTTCGCGGCGGTCATGGCGAGCCTGTGCGGGCGCCTGGTCGGACCATGCCCGCTTGGCGACCATTGGACCGGAGCACCGGATCACGTTCTGTCGGTGATCGGCACCTGGCTGTTGACCTTGATCACCGCGCCCGAGGCGATGGCGCTGCAGCGGGTGGTCACCGCCGAGGCGGCGCGGGTTCCGGCGCTCGGAGAGGTCTTCTACCGCACGGGTCCCGGGCGCATGATCGACGGAGTCTCGGCCTATCTAGCCGAGCAGACCGCCATCGGCGTCCTCGCGGTGCCGGAGCCCGAACCGGCGGCCATGCAGTTCCTGGAGATGATCAAGGCGCCGATCCACGGGCCGCTGTCGCTGGGCCTGAGACCACAACCCGATCAAGCGGAGATCGCGCGCAGCGTTGCCTGGGCGGTGGCCGCCTTCGTCAAGGCCTACACCGCCGAGGGCGCCGCTTAGAGCTCGATGCTGTACTGATCCATCGCCGCGCGCCACATCTCGTCGGGGACGGAGTCGAACACGAACGCGGCGTCGGCGGGAACGGTCAGCCAGTCATCGCGGGCGATTTCGGATTCCAGTTGCCCGGCCCCCCAACCGGCATAGCCCAACGCCAGCAGCGCTTTCGACGGGCCGTGCCCTTCGAGCACGTCGATGAGCATTTGCGGATTCGAGGAATAGGCGAGGCCTTCGCCGGTGCGGAGCGAGCCCGCGCCCATGTGGTCGGTCGAATGGAGCACGAACCCGCGCCCGAATTCGACCGGCCCGCCCCAGACCACATTGACCGCGCCCTCGGCGGCGTCGGCGTCGAGGCCGAAGTTTTCGGCGATCATCTCGGCCGGCATTTTGGCCAGCGAGCGGTTGATCACCAGTCCCAGCGCACCATCGGCGGAATGCTCGCACATGTAGATCACGGTGCCCGCGAACCGCCCATCCGGCATCGACGGCGCCGCGACCAGAAGCTGGCCGATCAGGTATTGGGGTTTCGCCTCTCCCGCGGTCGAGGTCGATGTCCATGGCAGCGCGATCAGCACGGCAAGGAGGCACAAGCGAACCATGATCAGCGCTCCGGATCGTGGTTGAAGCCCCTTACTGTGCCGCCGCCCGGCGCCGCGGTCAACAGGCTGGCTCGGCCAACACCGGGCCGGTCGCGGGTTGCGAACCAGGGGTCGAACCGGACCGCCCGGGATATTATGATCGCCGCGGCCTCGGAGGGTGCCGATCCACGGGGCCGTCGCGAGACCGCGGAGCGGACGATGAAAATACTGGCCACCATCTGCCATTACTACAAGGCCGGCGGCGAAAAGCAGTACGGCTCGCTCGGCGGGAACGCCCGGGCGCGCGCCGACGCGCTTGGGCGCACGATCATGGCGCTGCACGAGGTCGCGGCCACGCCGGGCATGCTGCATCCGCCGGACCTCAAGGTGATTCCGGCCAACGAGCCGACCTGCCATAAGCTCGACGTGGTGGTTTGCACCACAGGCGCCGATCACCTGCTCGACAGCCTCGACCTGCCGGACCGGCTCTACCGCCAACACGCCACCGAGGCCGAGCCCAAACTGCTGGGCTTCGAATGCCACGACGTATTGCGCGACGGGCTCGGCAAGTATGATTTCTTCTGCTACCAGGAAGACGACATCGTCATCCGCGATCCCTGGTTTTTCGCCAAGCATCTGTGGTTCGCGACCTGGGCCGGGCCCGACCGCGTGCTTCAGCCCAACCGCTACGAGCTGTCGGCCAAGGCACGCGTGCACAAGGTCTATATCGACGGCGATATCGCCGTGAAGCACACCCGGAAACACCAATCGCTAACCGACATGCCCGATTTGATGAGCCGGGCGATGAACCTGCCGCTCCGCTTCCGGGGCAGCCCGAACCCCCATGCCGGCTGCTTCTTCCTGAACGGCGGACAAATGCGGAAATGGACCGATCAGGATTACTTCCTGGACCGCGACATCAGCTTCATGGGGCCTCTGGAGAGCGCCGCGACCCTGGGCGTGCTGCGCTGCTTCGACCTGTTCAAGCCGGCGCCGGAATGCGCCCATTTCCTCGAGGTGCTGCATGCCGACAACCGCTACCTCGACAACCGTCTCCAGATCGACCGCCGGCTGCGGTTCAAGGTCGGCGCGCCCAAATGACTCGGCACGGTTTTTGCTTCGTGATCATCCAGCTTCGTAAGACGGTTGGAGATCGGGCCAGATGGTTCCCGCGAAAACATTGATAAATCGGGCAATATTCCTGTTGTGCCTGTGTCAGGGCGCCTCGGCAATTCTGGCGATCGGAAAGGTCGTTATTGCCGGTTAGGTGCTCGGGCGCGAGGGTGCCGGTCTCCGGCCGACGGTGGCCCGGCGCCACATCTGCGGTATCGCCCGTGATCGCGCGTTTGCCGTCGATGATCTGGCTCGTTCTGTTCGCGGCACGTCAATCCGGCGCGCCAACACTGTTGGTGTAACACCCAGTTCGGAAAGGTCTTCCTTCAAGACCGCACCCGGAGGAGCGGCCTGCGGCAACATCGAATTTGTCCCTTCCTTGGTGGTCGTCGCCGGGTGTCTCGACATTGACCGGACCAGGCGCGCCACGCGGCCATTCAAAACAGATTCGCCACTGCATATTGATGCCAATGCCGTATTGGCCCCGACGGTTGCCGCTGAGCGCTTCAAGTCGGTTGCCGCGCAAAGCCCGAAGATCACTGACCGAAGTCGCCGCAATCAATACCGCCAGCCGGCGTCCGGCCTCCTCGGCGAATCCTCGGTATGCCTTGACGAAATCGCCACGGGCGAAGCTTTCGGTTTTCCTGTCGCGACACCTGACAATCATCCGATGTCGGCATGGCAACATTGACGATGTACGTCAATCGTATATTTCTGGCTGCCTTTAGGGACCATCCGATAATCACACCGTTCAGTCGTTTGCCCGTTCTTCACCGACCACCGGTCGGCCACCCCGGCCCCGGTGACGCTTGCGCCCTCGGCGCCCAGCGGCCATGATCGCCGCCGTTTTCGCCAGCGGGGGTCAGCCACCAAATGTCTTCTTCCGACCAGCCGGCGGCGCCGTTCGCGGGCCGTCTCAACGCCATCTATACCGGGTCCATGCTCACCAACATGCTGGATCTGGGCTATCGCACGGGCTTGCTGGAAGCGGCGGGACAAGGGCCGGCGACCAGCGCCGAATTGGCCGAACGCGCCGGATTGAACGAGCGCTATGTGCGCGAATGGCTGGGCGCGATGGCGACCGGCGGTATCTTCACCTTCGAGCCCGAGTCGCGCCGCTATACCTTGCCCGAGGATCACGCGGCCGCCCTGACCGGCGATGACGCCGCCAATCTGGCCCCGTTTTCCCGAATCCTCAATCACTTCGTCAAGCATCTGGCCAAACTCGAGACCTGTTTTCGGGACGGCGGCGGGGTTCCCTACGAGGATTATTGGCCCGAGTTCACCGAATTCGCCTCCGATGTCTGGCGGCGCGTTTTCGACCAGCATCTGATCGACGGCTTCCTCGGCGTCGTGCCCGGGCTCGGGGCCCGTCTGGAACAGGGGCTCGACGTGCTCGACATCGGCTGCGGCGACGGCCACGCGGTCAACGTCATGGCCAGGGCCTATCCGGCCTCGCGTTTCGCCGGCTACGATTTCTCCGACGCCGCGATCGCGGGCGCCCGTGCCGAGGCCGAGGCGATGGCTCTGGCCAATGCCCGTTTCGAGAAGGTCGATGTGACCACCCTGGCCCCGGAGCCCCGGTTCGACCTGATCACCGCGTTCGATTCGATCCACGATCAGTTCGAACCCGAGACCGTGCTCGCCGGCATCCGCTCAGCACTTCGGCCCGAGGGCATGTTTCTGATGATCGACTTCAAGTTTTCCTCCGATGTCGGGCACAACATCGGCAACCCCTTCGCGCCCCTTGCCTACGGGATCAGCGTCATGCACTGCATGACCGTGTCGCTGGCCGGAGGCGGGCCGGGCCTGGGCACGGTCTGGGGACTCGAAACCGCCCAGCGGATGCTTGCCGAGGCCGGGTTCGCGGATGTCACGGTGATCGATTCGCCGCGCCCGCAAAACTGCATATACCTGTGCCGGCCGTGAGCGACGACGGGGCGCCGGGTCCGGCTCAAAACTGGCAGCGCGCGCAGACGCCGGTGATTTCAACCGTCTCGGTGCGAACCTCGAATCCGGCGCGGCCGGTGCACCGCCCGACCGCCCGGCGGAGTTCATTGTCGATGATCTCGGCCGCCTCGCCGCAGTCCTCGCAAATCAGGAAATGGGCGCGGTGGGTGGCCCCTGGCGCGGCGCAGCCGAGATAGGCGTTCATCGAATCGATACGATGGACGAGGCCATGCTCGCTCAGGAACGCCAATGCCCGATACACCGTCGGTGGCGCGGCGGCGCGCCCGTTGGCGCGCATCAGGTCGAGAAGCTCGTAGGCCCCCACCGGGCGGTGATGCCGCCAAATGAGTTCCAGGACGCGCCGGCGCAGGGCGGTCAGGCGCACCCCCCGCGCCGCGCACAGCTCGGCGGCGGCGGCGACCGCCTCGGCCACGCATCGGTCGTGATCATGGCCGTGGGCGACGAAGGGATCGGTGGCGCGGTCGATGGGTTCGGTCATGGGCGTGACGATCGTTGAGGTCCGAACGATATCACGGCGGATGGCCACGAAACAGAGCCGAACCCGGGGCCGAGTTTGGTAGACTGGGCCGGACCGGCGGTTCGACGATCGGGGAGGGCGTCATGAGCGTGGCGAAGAACATCGGCGTGGCGAAGAACGGGGGCATGGCAAAGAAATGGGCGTGGTGGGCGGTGGCGGCGGCATTGCTTGTCGCCATTCAGCCGGCCGGCGCGAAAACCTTTCGCTGGGCGTTTCAGGGCGACGTCTCGATGATGGACCCCTATGGCCTGTTCGAGACCATGACCGTCGGCTTCCACAGCAATATTTTCGAGGGGCTGGTGCGCACCGGCGGCGATCTCACGATCGGTCCGGCGCTGGCCACCGAATGGTCGAATCCGGCGCCGGACCTGTGGCGGTTCGCGTTGCGCCGGGGCGTGACCTTCCATGACGGCGCGCCGTTCACCGCCGATGACGTGGTGTTCTCGTTCGAGCGGGTGGGCAAGCAGGGCTCGGACTTCACCACC
>CAJWQN010000171.1 GCA_913045505.1 uncultured Rhodospirillaceae bacterium
CTCGATCAGGACCGAGGCCCGCTTGCCGATCCGGGACCGAAGCCGGCGGGCCAGCGCCGCTTCGCCCGCGGTCCGTAGCACGCCCGCCCGACGCTTGGCGACCTCGGGCCGAACGGCGGGCATGCGCGCCGCCGGGGTGCCGGGCCGGGGCGAGTAGGGAAACACATGCAAAGAGCTCAGATCGCAGGCCTCGATCAGGGACAGGGTGTTGGCGAACATCGCTTCCGACTCGGTCGGGAATCCGGCGATCAGGTCGGCGCCGAAGGCGATATCCGGCCGCGACCGGCGGGCGCGGGCGCAGAACGCGATCGCGTCCGCGCGACCGTGACGGCGCTTCATGCGCTTGAGAATCAGATCGTCGCCCGATTGCAGGCTGAGATGAAGATGGGGCATCAGCCGCTCCTCCTCGGCGATGGCCCGGAACAGCGGCTCGTCGATCTCCGCCGGATCGAGAGACGACAGCCGCAGCCGGGGCAACTCCGGCACCGCCGCCAACAGCCTGCGAATCAAGATTCCCAGGGTCGGCCGGCCCGGCAGGTCGGCACCATAGGCGGTCAGATCGACACCGGTGAGCACGACCTCGCGAAAGCCTTCCCTGGCCCGAGCACGGACCTGATCGATGACCGTGGCCACGGCGATGCTCCTGCTGGGACCGCGCGCCCGCGGGATAATGCAGAAGGCGCAGCGGTGATCGCAGCCGCCCTGGACCTGGACCAGGGCGCGCGCGCGCGCGGCGAAATCCGGTGCGGGTTCGATGGCCATGGCCCCCCGCGCGCCGATCCGATCGACGAGGACGCGGGCGGTGTCGACGGCATAGCTCTCGGCGATCAGCTTTTCGGCGTTGCCGAGCACGCGGTCGACTTCGGCCATGGCGGCGTAGCGCGACGGGTCGGTCTGGGCCGCGCAGCCGGCGACGACGATGCGCGCCTCGGGCCGGCGCCGGCGCGCGCCGCGGATCGCCTGGCGGGCCTGGCGTTCCGCCTCGGCGGTCACGGCGCAGGTGTTGACGATCACCGCGTCATCGAGTCCAGCGGCCTGGGCCTCACGCCGCATGACCTCGGATTCGTAAGCGTTGAGGCGGCAGCCGAAGGTGACGATCTCGGGTCCCGAGGGCGAGCGGGTCATGGCAGCAACGAGGGGTCCATCTCGCCGGTGAAGCTGGTCGCGACCGGGCCGGTCATGATCACATGGCCGTCGTCGCGCCAGTGGATCGCGATCGGCCCGCCGTCGAGGCGCACTTCGGCGCGGCGGCAGGCCAGGCCGCGGCGGTGGGCGGCGACCAGGGCCGCGCAAGCGCCGGTGCCGCAAGCGCGGGTGATCCCGACGCCGCGCTCCCAGACCCTGAGCCGGATCACGTCGGGTGCCTGGACCTCCGCGACCTCGATATTGGCGCGCTCCGGAAACAGCGGATCTGTCTCCAGGCGCGGCCCGAGTTCGGCCAGGTCGATCGCTTCCGCCTCGTCGGTGAAGAACACCGCATGGGGATTGCCCAGGCTGACCGCGACCGGGTCGGCGAGCGGCCCCAGCGCCAGCCCCAGATGCAGGGTGTCGCGCGCCTCGGCGAGCGGAATGTCATGCCAGTCGAGCCGCGCCGCGCCCATGTCGACCGCGACCTTCTCGCCCTCGGCGAATTCGGCGTGGAGGATGCCGGCGGCGGTCTCGATCAGGGCCATGTCGGAGTCCTTCTCGCGCATGATCACGTTGGCGACGCAACGGGCGCCGTTGCCGCAGGCCGCGACCTCGCCGCCGTCGTGATTGTGAATCCGCATGAACACTTCGGCCCGCTCCGACGGCTCCAAGGTGATCAACTGGTCGCAGCCGACGCCGGCATGGCGATCGGCGATCACGCGCACTTGCTCGGGCGTCAAGGCGATCGGCGCCGCGCGCGCGTCGAGGATCACGAAATCATTGCCGAGACCGTGCATCTTGATGAAGCGTCGGGCGGTCATGGCCCGCCTTATAGGGGCGCCGGGGCGCCGCCGTCCAATGTTTTCCCTGGGATTTCCCCAGCGCCCGCGCGGCTTGACTTTGGCCGCCGATGGGCGCTATCTGCCGGGCGCATTCGGTGGGGCGCGCCCGGTTGCCCGGGACGTGCCCCCTTGTCTATTGGAACGTGACCATGTTCGACACCCTGGCCGGCCGCCTGGGCGAGGTTTTCGACCGATTGAAGAGGCGCGGCGCGCTCGGCGAGAGCGACGTGACGGACGCGCTGCGCGAGGTGCGCGTCGCGCTGCTCGAGGCCGATGTCGCGTTGCCGGTGGTGAAGGATTTCATCGCCGCGGTCAAGGTCCGGGCGACCGGTGCCGAAGTGCTGCGCAGCGTCACGCCGGGTCAGATGGTGGTCAAGATCGTCCACGACCACCTGATCGAAATGCTCGGCACTCGAGCCGCCGAGATCAACCTGGCGGCCAACCCGCCGGCGGTGATCATGATGGTCGGCCTCCAGGGTTCGGGCAAGACCACCACCACCGCCAAGCTGGCCCGCCGACTCACCGGGCGCGACAAGAAGAAGACCCTGATGGCGTCGCTCGATGTGCGCCGGCCGGCGGCCCAGGAGCAACTGGCGGTTTTGGGCGAGCAGGCCGAGGTCCGGACGCTGCCGGTCGTCGCCGGTCAGCAGCCGGTCGCGATCACCAAACGGGCGCTTCAGGCCGCGCGCCTTGGTGGCTTCGACGTGCTGCTGCTGGACACCGCCGGACGGCTTCATGTGGACACCGCGCTGATGGCCGAGTTGGCGGAAGTGCGGTCGGTCGCGGATCCGGTCGAGACCTTGCTGGTCGCCGATTCCCTGACCGGTCAGGACGCGGTCGAAATCGCCCGCCGGTTCTCGGACCGGATCGGGCTGTCCGGCATCGTGCTGACCCGGGTCGACGGCGACGGCCGCGGCGGCGCCGCGCTCAGCATGCGGGCGGTCACCGGCTGTCCGATCAAGCTGGTCGGCGTTGGCGAAGGCCTCGACGCGCTGGAGGATTTCCATCCCGAACGGATCGCGTCCCGCATCCTCGGCATGGGCGACGTGGTGTCCCTGGTCGAGAAGGCGAGCGAGACCATCGATCGGGAAGAGGCCGAGAAGCTCGCCACCAAGATGAGCAAGGGCAGCTTCGATCTCGACGATTTCGCCGCCCAGTTGGCCCAGATTGGCAAGATGGGGGGCATGGGGAGCATGCTCGGCCTGATCCCCGGCATCGGCAAGGCACGCAAGCAGCTCGCCCAGGCCAATATCGACGAGCAGCTGCTGGTCCGCCAGCAAGCGATCATCGGGTCCATGACGGTCAGGGAGCGACGCCACGTCAAGGTCCTCAACGGTTCGCGCAAGAGGCGTATCGCCGCCGGCTCGGGGACCACGGTGCAGGACGTGAACCGGGTGCTCAAACAGTTCAAGGACATGTCGTTGATGATGAAACGGGTCAACAAGATGGGCAAGAAGGGGCTGATGCGCCATGGTCTGGCGGGAGTCATGCCGCCGGGATTCTCGCCCCATTAGGTCTCCCAGGTACTATTGACCCGGTTTTGGGTGCCGGGTCGCGATCGACACGAGGGTAACGCAATGCCATTGAAAATTCGTCTCAGCCGCGGCGGCGCCAAGAAGCGCCCCCATTACAGAGTCGTGGTCGCCGACTCGCGGAGTCCGCGCGACGGGCGCATCGTCGAGCGCGTCGGCACTTACCATCCGCTGTTGCCCAAGGACGATCCCAATCGCATCATGCTCGACCTCGAGCGGATCAAGCATTGGCTCGATCACGGCGCCCAACCGACCGATCGGGTGGCCAAGTTCCTGGGCGCGGCGGAGGTGATCCCGATGCCCGAGCGCAACAACCCGAACAAGGCCAAGCCCAAGGCCAAGGCCCAGGCGCGTCTGGAGGCCGAGCAGACCGCCGCCGCCGAGGCCGCCGCCGCGCCCAAGGTCGAGGAGACCGCGCCCGAGGCGCCCGAGGCCGAGGCTGAGGAGACCCCGCCGGAGGAGACCGCGCCCGAGGCGCCCGCGGCCGAAGCCGAGGAGACCGCGCCGGAGGAGACCGCGCCGGAGGAGACCGCGCCCGAGGCTGAGGAGACCCCGCCGGAGGAGGCCGCGGCGCCCGAGGCCGAGGCTGAGGAGACCCCGCCGGAGGCGGCCGCGGCGTCCGAAGCGGAAGCGACCGCGCCCGAGGCTCCCGAGTCCAAGGCCGAGGGCGAGTAGCGCCCGTGTTTGCGGGCGTGCTTGCGGGCCGGACTGATGGCGGAATGCGACAAGCGCCTTTGCGTCGCCGTGATCGCGGGTGCCCACGGAATTGGCGGCGCGGTCAAGGTCAAGACGTTCACGTCCGAGCCCGAGAGCATTGGCAGTTTCGCCGCGCTGACGGATGACTCCGGCCAAGCGGTGTCGCTGAGAGTCGAACGCGTTCAAAAAGGCGTGGTGATCGCGCGGATCGAGGGGGTTCGCGATCGCACCGGCGCCGAGGGCTGGAAGGGGCGCGAGCTTTACGTGGCGCGGGACGCCCTGCCCGGCCTGGACGCGGAAGAATTCTACCATGCCGACCTGCTCGGCCTCCGGGTCGAGGGCGACGAGGGGGCCGATCTGGGCCGAGTCGTGGCCATCCACGACTACGGCGCCGGCGACCTGCTCGATATCGAGACCGCTGACGGCAAGACCCTTGTGCTGCCGTTCACCAAGGCCGTCGTCCCGGTGATCGACTTGGCCGGCGGTCGGATCGTGGTGGCGCCGCCGCCGGAAATGAGCGACGGGTCCGACCGATGACCCGTATTTCACCCTGGACCGCGACCGTGTTGACGCTGTTTCCGGACATGTTCCCGGGGCCGCTCGACGACAGCTTGGCGGGCGCGGCCCGGAAAGCGGGCCTGTGGGTGCTGGAAACAGTGGACATTCGCGACTTCGCGGGTGATAAACACCGCTCTGTCGACGAGGCACCGTTCGGCGGCGGCGCGGGGATGGTGATGCGCCCCGACGTGCTGGCGGCGGCCATCGATTCGGTGATTCCGGTGACTGCCGGTGAACAATCGGGGCTGGCCAAGATTTGCTTGACCCCGCGCGGTCACCCGCTGACCCAGCGCCGGGTCAGGCGCTTGGCGGCGGCGGAGCGCGTGGTGGTGATCTGCGGCCGGTTCGAGGGGATCGATCAGCGCGCCATCGAGAGCCGCGGCCTGTGCGAGATCAGCATCGGTGATTTCGTGCTGTCGGGTGGCGAGTTGGCGGCGATGGCGTTGATCGACGCTTGTGTGCGACTGCTGCCGGGAGTGGTCGGAAATCAAACGGGGCTCGACGAAGAGAGCTTCGAGGAGGACTTGCTCGAATACCCGCATTTCACCCGCCCGCGGGAATGGGAGGGGCGGGTCGTGCCGGAGGTGTTGCTTTCCGGCAATCACGAACGGATAAGGACCTGGCGCCGGGCCGCGGCCGAGCAGGCCACCCGCGATCGGCGCCCGGATTTATGGGATCGCTTTTCAGCCGCGCGACCGCGACCGGCGCAACCACCGTCGCCAAGGCGGGGACGAGACAGCCGAATCAAGTAGGACCTATGGCCATGGACATCATCGAAGAGTTCGAGCGGGAACAGATCGGCAATCTGACCGAAGACCGCGCGATTCCCAAGTTCGGACCGGGCGATACGCTGCGGGTCAGCGTGCGGGTCGTCGAAGGCACGCGCGAGCGGCTTCAGGCGTTCGAGGGGGTCTGCATCGCGCGCTCCAATCGCAGCCTCAATTCCTCGTTCACGGTCCGCAAGATCAGTTACGGCGAAGGCGTTGAACGGGTGTTTCCGCTCTATTCGCCGTTGATCGAGAGCATTGAGGTCGTCCGCCGGGGCGCGGTACGCCGGGCCAAGCTCTATTACCTGCGCGGGCGCACCGGCAAGGCGGCGCGCATCACCGAGAAGCGCCAGGACCGCGGCGCCAAAGCCACTCCCGCTCCGGCGACCGGCGAATAGCGGCGCCGTTCGTTCATCACGCACGAGGTTGGTCGCCACCATGGCCAAGCCCCAAACCCTGTTCGACAAGATCTGGGAAAGCCACCTGGTCGATGTGGCCGAGGACGGCACCTGCCTGCTCTATATCGACCGACACCTCGTTCATGAAGTGACCAGTCCGCAGGCGTTCGAGGGCCTGCGCGCGACCGGGCGCGGGGTGCGGCGGCCGGATGCCGCCTTGGCGGTCGCCGATCACAACATTCCGACCACCAACCGCGCCGCGGGTATCGCCGACGAGACCTCGCGGATTCAGGTCGAGACCCTGATCGAGAATTGCGCCGAGTTCGGTGTTCCCTACCTTCCGGTCGAAGATCCGCGCCAGGGCATTGTCCATATCATCGGCCCCGAGCTCGGATTCACCCTGCCCGGCGTCACCATCATCTGCGGCGACAGTCATACCTCCACCCATGGCGCGTTCGGCGCCCTGGCCATCGGCGTCGGCACCAGCGAGGTCGAACACGTGCTGGCCACCCAGACCCTGATCC
>CAJWQN010000172.1 GCA_913045505.1 uncultured Rhodospirillaceae bacterium
GCGGGTCCTTGAGGAACTCGACGATCTCTTCCAGTTCCTCCTTGGCCTCGTCGATTCCGGCCACGTCCTCGAACGTGACCCGGCCCTGTTTTTCGGTCAGCAACCGCGCCCGTGACTTGCCGAAGCCCAAGGCCTTGCCGCCGCCGCCCTGCATCTGGCGCATGAAGAATATCCACACGCCGATGATCAACAGCATCGGCAGCCAGTTGAGCAGGATGGAGAAGATCGGCGAAACGCTCTCGTCGGCGGGTTTGGCGTTGATCACGACGCCGTGGTCGCGGAGCCGGCCAACCAGACCGGGATCGTCCGGGGCGTAGGTACTGAAGCTCTGGCCGGTGCCGGCGAGGTGGCCGGTGATCGTGTTGCCCTGGATGGTGACGTCCCGAATTTGGCCTTCCTCGACCTTATCGAGGAATTCGGAGAAGGCGAGCGGGGCCTCGGGGCCGCGCGTCGATTGACCCTGGAACAAATTGAAAAGGGTCAGCAGCAACAGCGCGATAATGATCCAAAGGGCGATATTGCGGCCGAAATTGTTCACTTGGCTCTTCCTCTCTGGCAACCGCCGCCTCATCGCCGACGACCGGTCGCGACAGTCCTCGACACTACCAGAAATCGGACGATCGGGCACGGCCCAAGCCGGTGCCGCTCAGATCTCCGATTCCGGCGCGGCGGGTGCCGCTCGATATTCCGGTCCCGCCAGCGGGCGACAAGGCGCGAACCGCGCCGAGAACGCCCCTCGGTCGTTGTTCGCCGTGTGGCCCCGCCAATAAGTTAGGTGGGGCAATGCGACCACGCCGTCAAGGTCACGGAGCGCCGGAAGGGTATGGCGAACCACCGCCGGCAGCGGGTCGCGCTCGAGTTCCGGGCGCTCGGTCTTGATCGCGCGCCAGCCGTCCGGGCCGAGACGACCGACCGTGAACGGCCCCCCGATCGCTCGGGCGCCAAGAGCCACGCGGAAGCGCCGATCCCAAAAGCCGGTCCCGCCAGCTCCGAGATCGAGGACCTGATCGGCCGCCGCGGTCTCCCGGCAGACCAGCACCTGTCCGGCCCGGGGCAGGAGCCGGCAACCGGCCAGCGTCCGGCCGCCGGAAAGGCTGTCGTCGCGAAGCGCCCGATAGAGCCGGGTCAGGCGGGCCAGGCGCGGCGGATATTCGCCGCCGCCGATGGTGCCCAACACCCGTGCCAGCGCCCGCAGCGCCAGCTCCTCGGGCGCCGCCGCCAGCTGACCGCGGTCGAGCCGGCAAAAGCCGGCGGGATCGATCGCGGCCGCGCCGACCAGCAGCTCCGCGACCGCGTGATCAAGGGCTGTCCGCGCCCGCCCCAACTGCATGGCGGTCGTGGCCAGGCGCTCCTCGGTCAGGCCCGGCGGCGCGCCGGCGGCCAGTGCCCTGCGCACCGCAACGCGGGCGAAAGCCGGATCCCGGTTCGAGGGATCCTCGATCCAGTCCTGGCCCCAGCATTCCAGGGTCACCGCGAGCCGCTCGCGCGAGACCCCCAGCAGAGGACGCAGGATACGCACGCCCCACCGTTCCGCCACCGCCGCCATCGCCGCCAGGCCGGTGACTCCACTGCCCCGGATCATGTTCATCAAGACGGTTTCGGCCTGATCGCCCCGGTGGTGGCCAACCGCCAAATGCAGCACCCCGGCGCCCCGGCACCAACTGGCAAGCAATCGATACCGGGCCCGGCGCGCCCGCGCCTGCAGATTGCCGGCGCCCGGCGCGCCGGCCTCGGGCCGGTCGCGCCAGCGCAGCAGATGATGGCAAATCCCCCGCTCATCCAGCCAAGCACCGACCGACGCCGCCTCGGCGGCGGATTCCGCCCGCAACCCGTGATCCACGGTGAGCGCGACCGCATGGCCGCCACGGGTCATTGCCCAGCGATGGGTGAGCAAGGCCAGGCACATGCTGTCGGCACCCCCGGAGACCGCGACCGCGATCACCGGCGCGGATTCGAACGGGCCGAGCGGTGCCATCAAGCGGCCAAAGGCGTCGTCGTCGATCGGAGAACAACCGCCGGTCGACTCGAGCACCACTCAGGGCACCATTCAGGGACAGCCGAATTTTTGTCGTTCGCGTTCCAGCCGTTCGCGGATCGCGGCCGGCGCATCGGGGTGGTCGGCTCTAAGCTTGTCGAAGGTCGTGCAAGCCTGCGTGGTCTGATTCATGCCCGACAACGCCATGCCCAGCTTGAGCAGGTTGTCCGGCGCCTTGGCACCATCGGGAAAGGCCTTGTAGCCACGGGCAAAGGCTTTCGCGGCGCGCTCGTAATCGTCGCGCACGTAATAGGTTTCGCCGAGCCAGTAATAGGCATTGCCGGCCAAGGCATGGTCCGGAAAATTGTCGATGAACAGGCGCAGAGCCGTCTCCGCCTCGGCGTAGTCGGCCTGGCGGAGCAACCGATAGGCGGCCTGGTAGGTCTCCTCCGGGTCCGCGGGTGGGCCCGGCGCAACCGGGTCCACGGCCGCCACCGCGCCAACGGCCCCGGCCGCGCCGGCGGCGGCCGGATCCGGCTCGGCCGGAATTTGCCCGAGCACCTGCATGGTGTCGAAGCGCTCGAGGTTCGGATCGCCACCGATCACCAGGGTCTCGCCGGGGGCGGCCTCGCCCGACAAGGGGGTGTCCGCGACAACTCCGGCGGGCGGGATCAGTTGGGGGGCGACACCGGCGACGGGGGCCGCGCCCGACGCCAGCCGCCGTTCGATGTCGGCGATCCGGCTTTCGGCGTCCCCGACCTGCCCGGCCAGGCGTTCGGAAATCTGGCGAAGTTGATGCTGCGCCTCCTCGATCTGGCCGGTCAACTGGCGCAACTGCTCCTCGAGCTGGCCAAGTCGGCTTTCCTGTTGCGCAAAGGCCGGAGCCGCGGCGATGCCGTCGGCTCCGCCCTGGAGTTCCACGAGGTCCCGTTCCAACCGGTCGAGCCGATCGCCAAGCGCCTGAATCCGTGAATTCTGCGCCTGCGCGGCGGGCCCCGCCAAAGCGCTCAAAACCACGATCGCCAGAAGACCGGAGGTGCCCTTCAAGGCCAGGGAACGGGCCATCACGATGCCCTTGTCAAAAGTGTCAAAGGTGACAAAAGTCTCACACCACGCGCCGGGACCCAGAGCCAATGTCCCTCGCCGCCAACATGTGGGCATTCGCGCCCCGGACTCAACCCCTTGGCGCGGACACGCCTCCCCCGCGCGGATCGCGCGGGCCGCCCATGTTCCAAGCCGGGGGCGAGCCGGATTCCGTGGCGCGCGCCGTTAACTGTCGATGGCCGTGATCCCGGCCCGGTTCTGCGCCCAGGCCGATTCGTTGTGGCCGAGCACGATCGGCCGCTCCTTACCGTAGGAGATGGTCGAGATGCGGTCCGGCGAAATCCCCAGCGATACCAGATAGTTCTTGGTCGCATTGGCCCGGCGCTCGCCGAGCGCGAGGTTGTATTCCCGGGTACCGCGTTCGTCGCAATGGCCGGCGATGGTGATCTTGAGATCCGGGTGGCTATTGAGAAACTCGGCCTGGCGGCGAAGCGTTTCCTCGCCGTCGGACCGGACCACCGACTTGTCGAAATCAAAGAACACGCGATCGCCGACTTCCTGGACCAGCATGTCCTGGAGCGTCATGGTCGGCTCGACCGCCGCCACTTCCGTCTCGGCGCCACCGGCGCCAGCCCCGCCGGCCCCGCCGCCAGTCGACTCACTCGAGACCGCCGGCAGGCCGTCTCCGGATGCCCCGCCGCCGCCCGAATCGGCGGATTCGTCTGGCGTCGTCTCGCAGGCAGCCATGAGCAAAAGCGCTCCGCACAAGGCGAGCAATTTGGTGCGCATTTAGGTTCACCTTTCCTACCGATTGCCGCTCCGGATGCCGCTGCAACAGGAGCCAGCGTAGGTCAGTTCACGGATTTCGAATGCGGCATCGGTGACGATGCCCCCCCACGTCAAGCCCCTGAGAGCACTGAATATGGATATTAGTTTGAGATTCCTAAGGAATCAAGGGCGACCAAGCCGGATCGGATGCATCCATTCCGGTCGACACCTCGCGTTCATTCGTGCCGGTAATATCGACCGTAAAAAGACGTACGGTCTTGTCACGGCTGGGTGCCCTGTCCGGCGTTTCGCGAAAGAACATCAGGACCCGCCCGTTCGGCGCCCAGGTCGGCCCTTCAACCAAGAAGCCCTGTGCGAGCAGACGTTCGCCACTGCCGTCCGGGCGCATCACGCCGATAAAGAACGTGCCGCGAAGCGACTTGGTAAACGCGATCCAGTCGCCGCGCGGTGACCAGACCGGAGTCGCGTAGCGCCCGCTTCCGAAGCTGATCCGATGGACATCGTCGCCGGAGCCATCCATGACGTAGATTTGCTGCTTGCCCGACCGATCTGATTCGAAGGTCACTTGGCTGCCGTCCGGAGAGAAGCTCGGCGAGGTCTCGATCGCCGGATGGTCGGTCAGCCGCTCGACCACCCGGGTACGCAGATCCATCACGTGAATGTCGGAATTGCCGTCCTGGGCCATCGACATGATGACCTTGTTGCCGTCGGGCGAGAACCGAGGGGCAAAGGTCATGCCTGGAAAATTGCCGAGCAGCTCCTGCTTGCCGGTGTCGATGTTGTAAATGTAGACCCGCGGCTGATCGTCGAAATAGGAGAGATAGGTGATCTCCTGGAGGGTCGGCGAAAATCGCGGGGTCAGCACCAAGTGCTGCCCGTCGGTCAGAAATCGCTGGTTTTCACCGTCCTGATCCATGATCGCGAGCCGTTTGACGCGCGCCCTCGCGGGGCCGGATTCGGCGATGTAGACGATCCGGGTGTCGAAATAGCCGTCTTCGCCGGTGATCCGCCGGTAAATCGCGTCGGAAACCAGATGGGCGACCCGGCGCCAGTTTTCGCGCGGCGTCGACAGGGACAACCCGACCATATGCTGCTCGGCGAAAACGTCCCAGAGCCGAAACTCGACCTTGATCTGGCCGTCGGTCTGGAACAGCACGTTGCCGGTCACCAGGGCCTGGGCGTTGACCTGGCGCCAATCGACGAAGCGCGGCATCAGAAGCATGTCCTCGGGCCGTTGCTGGAACGCCTTGCGATCAATCGGGCGAAACAGCCCGGATCGCTCCAGATTGGCCGAGATCACTTGCGCGATATCGATCCCCAATTGCCGCTCCACCTCGCTGCTGCCGGCCAAATCCGTGATCGCCACCGGCAGTGGTTCGACCACGCCGCGGGTGATATCGATTTCGGTGATCGCCGTCGCGGGCGCCGGCGCCAACAGGGCCGCGAGCCCCAGCACCAGCGCGACCGGGGGCAAGGACCAGGCCCGCGGGCCAGTCTTGCGCCGGTCTGTTCTATTGCCTGTCATCAGCCGAACATGTCCTTTGGATCGAAGTTTATCATCATGTCGCGCCACTGATCGTATTTCTCGGGCGACAGGTTCTTGATCCGCTTGGTCTTGAGCACCGCGCGCACCGTACTTTCGGCCATCGCTCGGAAAAACGGATCCGTTCTCATCTGGCCCTGATTGACCACGGTCACGTCGATCACACTGCCATCGGGCGCGAGCTGGATGCGCAAGGTCACGCGCATCGATTGGGCATCCCGCGCGCCCGCCGGCAGGCTCCAGTTTCTTTGGATTTGGTACTTGATGTTGTCCTTTTCGCTCATGCTGAGCGGTTGTTCCGGGGTGAAGCCGGTGTTGGCCCGGGCCAGGACTTCCTCGACCGGATCCGGAGCCGGCGGCGTCGCGGTCGGCTCTGGCTCCGGGTCGGGCGCGGGCGTGTCCTCGAGTTGCTCGACACTCTTCAGCACCGAGGCGAACGGGTCCGCCGATTTCGGCGGTTTTGGCTTCTTCTGGGGACGGCCGACTTCGTCGGGCAGCATCGCGGTCCGGGTCGGCGCGGGCTCGGGCTCCGGAACCGGCGCCGCCGCCGAGGGTGGCTCGGGCCGGGCGGCGGGCGGCGGCGGCGGCGGCGGCGCCACCGCTTCGGGCTCGACCGCCTCCGGTTCGGGTTCGATCTGGTCGGGCAAATTGCGCTCCTCGGCGACCGCCACCAATTCGACGATCAGGACCCGTTCGTCGGACAGTTCGGCATCGAACAACCTGGGCAGCCCGAAATAGGCCAGCGCGACCGCGGCCAGGTGCAGAATTGCCGAAAAGATTACGGCGTCTCTCACCGCTCAGCCTCCGGCATCCTCGGGCAACGGGGTCTCGGTGATCAGCGCCACCTTGTCGAATCCGGCCAGGCTGATGGTCGTCATCACCTTCATGACCAAGCCGTACTGAATCGCCCGGTCGCCACGCACGAAGACGCGGGTGTCACGATTTTCGCCGACGATCGCCTCGAGCCTAGCCACGAGCTGATCGAGCCCGAGTTCCGATTCCTGCAGGAACAACTTTCCTTCGGCATCGATCGATACGGTCAGCGGCTCGTCCTCGCCGGGGATCAGCT
>CAJWQN010000173.1 GCA_913045505.1 uncultured Rhodospirillaceae bacterium
CGGCGCGCTCGCCGGCGTGATCGAGGCCACGGTCGCGGCCATGGCCCGGCTCGGCGCCACGCCTGGCGGTATTCGCGCCGTCGTCGGCCCAACCATCGCCCAGCGGTCCTACGAGGTCGGGCCGGAATTTCCGGCGCCCTTCCTGAACCAATCGGCGGCCAACGGCGCGCTGTTCGCCGAGTCGGAGCGATCGGGGCACAAGCTGTTCGATCTGGCGGGCTACGTCGCGAGCCGGCTCGGGCCGTTGGGCCTGGCCGCGGTCGAGGTGCTCGACCACGACACCTACAGCCAAGAGACCCGGTTCTTCAGCTATCGGCGCAGCACCCATGAAGGCCAAGCCGAATATGGCCGCGGGCTGTCGGCGATAGCCCTGGCGCCCTGACATGCCCTATCTGACCTGGTTCGCGATCCTGTGCCTGCTCGGCCTGATCGCGAGCTGCGTGCTGATGTGAGCGGTTGGACGATAGCCGTGGCCGTAGCCGTGGCGCTGGCGGTGGCCGCCTGCCAGCCGCTGCCCCGGCCGTTCCTGCCCGCCGACAAGGCGAGCCGGGACACCACCCGCCTGCCGTTCGACGACAAGCTCGGCCTGTTCGTGGCCGGTATCGACGACGTGCCGGCGGCGCTGTCGGAGGCGGTTGCCAGCCGCCTGGCCGATCGTTTGCTGGACCTGGGGATTCCGGCGAGCCCGGCCTCGGCCAATCGCGGCAGCTATCTGTTGCAATGCGTGGCCGATTTCGATGGCCGCGACCGCCTGTCCCTGCGTTGGCAACTGATCGACTCCGACGGTGAAATCGTCGGTTTGTTCGAACAGGTCGCGCGCTTTCCGGCGGCCGAAGTCCAAGATCGCCTGGCCGCGCTGTCAGAGGAAATCGCCGAGCAAGCGGCGCCCCGGATTGCCGGACTGCTGGATCGGGCGGCGGCGCCCGCGGCCGCGCCGGCCTTGCCCGACGTGGTTCTCCGGCCGGTTGACGGCGCCCCCGGCGATGGCCGCCAGGCGTTGAGGAGAGCCATGGGCACGGCGCTGGCGCGCCACGACATTCGGGTGGTGCCGGAGTTGGCCGAGGGCACGTTGGTGGTGCTGGGCAGCGTTCGGACCCAGGCTCGTGGCGGCACCGAGTTGGTTGAAGTGCGGTGGGCGGTGAGAGCGGTCGACGGTGCCGAGTTGGGCGCGATCAGCCAAAGCAACACGGTGCCGGCGGGATTGCTGGATGGGGCCTGGGGGCCGATCGCCGATGCGGTCGCCGACGGTGCCGCCGCCGGCCTGCTCGCCCTCCTCCAGGCCGCCGGCCGACCTTAGGCGGGGGGCTCCGGTCCCGGCCGGGACTGGGCGATCTCGGCACGCAAATGAGCCAAGGCCTGATCGCGGTCGGCTTGGAAATCGCCGGCGATCCACCACCGCTCCGCCGCCCGCAACAACTGGCCGACCTGGGCGCCGGGGCTGACGCCGAGCGCCAGCACGTCCTTGCCGGCAAGCGGAAAACGAGGTCGGGTCCAGGTCTCGATGGTGGCCAGCTTGGCGGCGAACGGAGCCGCCGCCAGGGCCGCTTCGCGGGCCGCGCCGGCGCCTGCCCAGGCGATCAGCAACCGGTCGCGGCAACGCTCCGGGCCGAGCCGATAGAGCATCCGGCGGAGCGCCAGCGCCGTGGTATCGGCCGCAAACGGCTCGTCCGGCGCCAGCATCGCCTGGAGCCGGTCCCGATCCGCGTTTGAAAATTTGAGCCGCGCCGCGATCGCCACGGCATCGCCGGGGGCGTCGGTCAGCAGCGCGGCCAGCCGGCGGAGCGGCGCCGCATCGGCACGCGCCTGTTCGATCGAAACGAGAGCGTCGAGCATCGCGAGCCCGTCATGACCTTCTGGAGCGCTTGCCTCGGGCAGAAGATGGGCGAGAACGCCGTGATCGCGCATCAACCTGACCGCCGGCACGGGATCGGGCGCGGCCAGCAGCTTGGTGGTTTCGACCCGCAACCGCTCGCCCGACAGGCGCTCGAGGCCGGGCGCCAGCTCGGCGCAGGCGGCCAGGCCTTGTGAATCCGGGGGCGGCGCGCCGTAATGGGCGAAGAAACGAAAAAAACGCAGCAAACGCAGGAAATCCTCGGTGATCCGGGTTCGGGCATCGCCCACGAACCGCACCCGGCCCGCCGCCAGATCGGCGCGCCCATCGAATGGATCGTAAAGGGTGCCGTCCGGATCGCAGAACATGGCGTTGAAGGTGAAATCGCGGCGCGCCGCGTCCTCGGTCCAATCGTCGGTATAGGCGACGCGGGCGTGGCGGCCGTCGGTCTCGACATCGCGGCGGAGACTCGTGATCTCGAACGGGCGGTGGCCGGAGATGGCGGTCACGGTGCCGTGGGCGATGCCGGTGGGGATCGCTTGCAGGCCGGCAGCGCGAAGCCGGTCGCGGACCATATCGGGCGGGTCGGGGGTGGCGATATCGACATCCGTGACGTCCCGCCCGAGGACCGCGTCGCGGACGCAGCCGCCGACGAAGCGCACGGTTTGCCCGCCCGTCGCGAGCGCCGCGACCACCGCCCTGGTTTCGGCCGCGATCATCCAGGACTGCGGGGGAATCCGGCCGGCCGGTGTCACCGCTCGATGTGGCCCGGCACGATCCGGCCGTCCTCCATATGCGGCGGGACATAGACTCCGCCCGGTTCCTCACCGCTCAGCAGGCCGAGTCCGATCAGGGCCACGATCAGAACCCCGAGGCCGACCGCGACCAGCACCGCCCAGGGCGCATCGCCGATCCTGGGCATCGGGACACCGGTGGCCAGAGCCCTGCGCCGGGCCCAATAGAGCCAGCCGAAGTAAATGATCAGCGGCAGCAGCAACGGCAGAATTCGGGTGAGGAAGATCTTCATGGCTCAGTCCGCCAGCAGGTCGTGGAGATTGACCAGGATGCGCGCGGTCGCGCCCCAGATATGGTTGTCTGGCCAGGGCAGGACATAGAATTCCCGGCGATCCCCGCCCGGCCGGACGGCGCTGCGGCGCTGGTGATTGCGCGCATCCAGAACGAACGACAGCGGTACCTCGAACGCTTCCGCGACCTCCGAGCTGTCGAGAGCGAGGGTGAACGGCGGGCTCACCAACCCGACCACCGGAACGACCCGGAACCCGGTCCCGGTCAGGCAGGTGTCGAGGCAGCCGATCACCTCGACATGGGCACGCTCGAGCCCGATCTCCTCTTCGGTTTCGCGCAACGCGGCGTCGATATCGTCGTCGTCACGAGCCTCGATTCGGCCGCCCGGAAAACTGATCTGGCCGGGATGGTCGTTGAGATGATCGGCGCGCCGGGTCAGCAGCACGGTCATGCCCTCGGGGCGCTCGACCAAGGGCACCAGCACCGCCGCCGGTACCACCGCCTGGGCTTCGACGAGCTCGTCGGCGCCGCTGGATTCCAGCGCCACGGAGGCCGGGATGACCTCGGTCGCGCCGCGGTTGGCGAGCCGTCGGAAAAGCCGAGCCCGCATCACTGCTCCTGATCCAGAGCGCCGAGTTCGAATGCCTCCCCGCCGCTCCAGACGCTGAGCGTGCCGGCCTCCGGGTCCTCGATTCCGAGCGCGACCAGATCGTAGAAGATGGCGCGCGCGATCAGGGCGTCGAGGCCCTCGCGCACGGTGACGTAAGGGGCCGGTTCGCCGGTCACCGGATCCTGGACGACACGGATCGGATGGTCGGGGCCGGCCTCGACCTCGTCGTCGAGGTTGGTGCGAAAGCGGAGGGTCTGGCATCGGCCCTGGCCACGCGCGGTCAGCGCGACCGCGACGAAGGGTGCGTCATCGACCGCCACGGCCACCCGTTCGACCGGCGTGACCAGCCAGAACGAGCCGTCCGCGTCACGCCTGAGAACGGTGGAGAACAACCTGACCAACGGTTTGCGACCGATCGGCGAACCGTGATAGAACCATGTCCCGTCGCGGCCTATTCGGAAGTCCATATCGCCGCAGAGTTCCGGATAAGCCGAACCGTCCCGGGCCGGGGTCGTGTCGCTCCGGCCGACGTCCGGGCTGTCGATGGGCGCTGAAGGCATCCCCGTAATCTAACCGAAACAGCGATCGGGAAACAGAATGACGAACTTCTCGCCCGCCGCCGTGATCCCGTCCGACAGCCTGACCGAAGACGTGGCCGTGCTGGTCGAGAAGATGGCCGCGGTGCGCCGGCATGTGGGGACCATGATTTTCGGCCAGCCGCGCGTGCTCGACGAGACGTTGATCACCCTGCTGTCCGGCGGTCACGTGCTGTTGGTCGGGGTGCCGGGATTGGCCAAGACCCGACTGACCGAAATCCTGGGTACGGTGCTCGGGTTGTCGGAGCGGCGCGTCCAGTTCACTCCCGATCTGATGCCGGCCGACATTCTGGGCTCCGAAGTGCTCGAGGAGTCGGACACCGGCCGGCGTTCGTTCCGGTTCATCCCCGGGCCGGTGTTCTGTCAGCTGCTGATGGCCGACGAGATCAACCGCGCCAGTCCCCGCACCCAGTCGGCGTTGCTCCAGGCCATGCAGGAACAGGAGGTCTCGATCGCCGGCCAGCGCCATCCGCTGCCCCTGCCCTTCCACGTGATCGCGACCCAGAACCCGATCGAGCAGGAAGGCACCTATCCGTTGCCCGAGGCCCAGCTCGACCGGTTCCTGATGCAGGTTGATATCCAGTACCCGGACATCGGCGCCGAGCGGGAAATGATGCTTGCCACCACCGGCGCGGAGATGGTCGAGGCGGTCGCGACCATGACCGCGGACGAGTTGATCTGGGCGCAACGGCTGGTCCGTGGGATCCCGGTCGGCGAAAGCGTGGTCGAGGCGATACTGGCGCTGGTGCGCTCGGGCCGGCCGGAGACCAGCGATGTCGATTTGGTCACCGCCAGCGTGTCCTGGGGGCCCGGGCCGCGCGCCAGTCAGGCCCTGATGCTGGCGACCCGGGCGCGCGCCATCCTCGACGGCCGCCTGTCGCCGTCGATCGACGACGTGATCGCCCTGGCGGGGCCGGTGTTGCGCCATCGGATGGATCTGAGTTTCGCCGCCCGGGCCGAAGGCGTGACCATCGACGACGTCGTGACCTGCATGTGCGAGCCCTTGGGCTGATTGCCCGGCCATGGAGGAGGCGGCGCTCCGATCCAGACGGCGGGCCGAGCAGACCGCGGCCGGCTTGCCTCCGCTTCTGGTTGCCGCGCAACGGGTGGCGGCGACAGTGCTGCAGGGCGTGCATGGCCGCCGTCAGGCCGGGCCGGGCGAGACCTTCTGGCAGTTCCGCCGTTACCAGCCGGGCGATCCCGCGGCGCTGATCGATTGGCGTCAATCCGCCAAGTCGCAACCGGTCTACATTCGCGAGCAGGAATGGGAGGCGGCGCAAAGCGTTTGGCTGTGGCGCGACGGCTCGGCCTCGATGCACTACCGCTCGAAGGGTATCGCCGATACCAAGGGCGCGCGGGCCGAGATTTTGTTGCTGGCGGTCGCGGCCTTGATGCTCAGGGCCGGCGAGCAGGTCGCGTTGCTCGGGCTCGGGCGCACTCCGGTGCGCGGGACCGCCGCCCTGTCGCGGCTGGCCGACAATCTGGTGCTCACCAACGGTGCCGCGGCCGACGGCGACGGCTTGCCCGGCCGCGCTTTCCTGCCACGCAATGCCCAAATCGTGCTGATCGGCGATTTCCTGGCGCCATTGGACCAAACCGATGCGGTGGTCAAATGGTTCGTCGGCGCCGGGATCAACGGCCACATGCTTCAGGTTCTGGACCCGGCCGAAGAGACCTTGCCGTTTACCGGGCGGGCGCGGTTCACCGGTTTGGAGGCCGAGGGATCGACCGTGATCGGGCGCGTCGACTCGGTGCGCGGCGACTATACCGCGCGTTTGGCGGCCCATCGCGACGGCCTGGTCACGATCGCCCGCTCCGCCGGCTGGAGCTTCCTGTCTCACCGCACGGACCATCCGCCGGAGGCGGCGTTGTTGGCGCTCTATCTGGCCCTGTCGGGCCATTTCGGCCGGCGCCGATGACCGGGCCGGTGACTGGGCCGCTTACTGGACCGGTGACCCCTTGATGCCGGGCGTGGCCGGTCTCGGCGCTCTGACTTTCGCGGTCCCCTGGGCGTTGGCGGCCCTGGCGGTGCTGCCGGTGATCTGGTGGCTGCTTCGGGTCAACCCGCCGGCGCCGCGTCAGATTCGGTTTCCGCCGGTCCGGCTGCTGTTCGATTTGCGCCAGACCGAGGAAACCCCGATCAAGACCCCGTTGTGGTTGATGATCCTGCGCCTGCTGGTGGCGGCGCTGGTGATCGTGGCCATCGCCGGGCCGCTGCTCAATCCGGCGCCCCGCTTGCATGGCGACGGGCCGCTGTTGCTGGTGATCGACGATGGCTGGACGGCGGCGGCGCGTTGGCCGGCGCGGATCGAGACCTTGGAATCGCTGATCGACCAGGCCGAACGGGAGCG
>CAJWQN010000174.1 GCA_913045505.1 uncultured Rhodospirillaceae bacterium
GCCCACCGACATCGCCGCCTGATGGTCGTCCGACACCGCCCGGAGCGCGCGCCCGGTTCGGGTCTTGGAGAAAAACAGGGCCAGCGCGATCACCAGCACTCCGGCAATGCCCGCCGCGACCAATTCGAAAACGGTGAGATAGATTCCGGTGGCTTCGCCGAACTCCTGCCAGGGCACGTCGGGAATGCCCAGGTCCAGGGGATGCACCTGCGCGCCCCACAGCGATTGGGCGAACCCCTCGGTGAAATAATTGAGGCCGATGGTGGCCATGAACAGAATGATCAGCGGTTGATTGACCAGCGGCCTGAGCACGATGCGCTCGACCGCGATTCCGTAGCCGATCATGACCGCCAGCGCGCCAATCACGCAGAGCGCGAAGAACACCCAACTGCCCTCGCCGAACAGCGCCGTTTCCAGGAAGCTCACGAAGGTGAGCGCGGCGAACAGCACGAACGCGCCCTGGGCGAAATTGAAGATACCCGAGGCCTTGAAGATCAGAGCAAAGCCGAGCGCGACCAGGGAATACATAATCCCCGACAAGAGTCCGCTGACCAGGACTTCGACGGCAAACAGCGGCTCCAGCCAAATCATTTCCAACATGGTCTCGAGTCTCCCTTGGGTCGGCCGCGGCCCTGATTTGGGCTCGGGTTCCGCGTCAGGCTAATGGCTGACGCCCAAATAGGCGTCGATGACATCGGGGTTGCTGCGGACCTCGTCTGGCGAACCGTCGGCGATCTTGCGGCCATAGTCCAGCACCACCACCCGGTCCGAGATGTCCATCACCACGCTCATGTCGTGCTCGATCAGCGCGATGGTGGTGCCGAACTCGTCGTTCACGTCGAGAACGAATCGGCACATGTCCTCTTTTTCTTCCAAGTTCATGCCCGCCATCGGCTCGTCCAGCAACAGCAGATCCGGCTCCGCCGCCAAGGCTCGGCCCAGTTCGACCCGCTTCTGCATGCCGTAGGGCAGGCGCCCCACCGGGGTCTTGCGGATCGCCTCGATTTCGAGGAAGTCGATGATCTGTTCGACAAAGGCGCGGTTGGCCATTTCCTCGGCCTTGGCCGGTCCCCACCAGATCGCCTGCAACGCGAAGTTGGAGTGCATCTTGGTGTTGCGCCCGGTCATGATGTTGTCGAGGGTCGTCATGCCCCGAAACAGCGCCACGTTCTGGAAGGTGCGCGCGATGCCCTGCTCGGCGGCCTCGAACGGTTTCAGACGCTGACGGGTTTGGCCCTTGAATGTGATCCGGCCCTCTTGCGGCCGGTAGACTCCGTTGATGCAATTGAGCAACGATGTCTTGCCGGCGCCGTTGGGTCCGATGATCCCCAGAATCTCGTGTTCGCGAATCTCGACGGTGACGTCGATCAGCGCTTTGACGGCGCCGAAGTTGAGCGAAATGTTGTCGGCGCCCAACAACACCTGGCCGATGTGTCGATCGGTTTGCACGGAGTGTTCAGGCGGCCTTGGCGGTCGGCAGTGGCGTCCCGATATCTCGGATCGCGAGATCGGCCTTGATGGTGCCGGTCCGGCCGTCCTCGAAGGTGACCTCGGCTTCCATCTGTGCCGAGGTGGCGCCGCCGTAAAGCGCGTCGATCAAGACCTTGTACTTGTCGGCGATGAACCGCCGACGGACCTTGCGGGTGCGGGTCAACTCGTTGTCGTCGGGGTCGAGTTCCTTGTGCAGGATCAAGAACCGTGCGATCTGCGATCGGGACAACTGCGAATCCTCGCTCAGGCTCTGATTGACCCGCTCGATCTCGCCGCCGAGCAGGTCGTAGACCGTCGGTTGGGCGGCCAGGTCGGCATAGCTGGTATAGGCGATGCCCCGCCGTTCCGCCCAGTTGCCGACCGATTCGAGATCGATGTTGATGAACGCGGTGACAAAATCGCGCCCGTTGCCATGGGCGACCGCCTCGCGAACGTAAGGGCTGAACTTGAGTTTGTTCTCGATATATTTGGGCGCGAACATGGTGCCGTCGTTGAGCTTGCCCACGTCCTTGGCGCGGTCGATGATCCTGAGATGGCCCTCCTCATCGATCAGGCCGGCGTCGCCCGAGCGAATCCAGCCGTCCTCGGTCTTGGTTTCGGCGGTGGCGTCGGCGTTCTTGTAGTAGCCGACGAAGACCCCGGGGCTGCGGAACATCACCTCGCCGCCATCGCCGATCTTGAGTTCGACGCCCGGGAACGGGACCCCGGTGGTGTCGGGGCGGACCTCGCCGTCCTTTTGGCCGACCACCAAGGCGGTCGCCTCGGTCATGCCATAGAGCTGTTTGATGTTGACCCCGATCGATCGGTAGAAGGTGAAGATTTCCGGGCCGATCGCCTCGCCGGCGGTGTAGGCGACCCGAATCTTCGAGAACCCAAGATTGTCCTTGAGCGGCCCGTAGATCAGCAATTCGCCGAGTCCATAGAGCAGATTGTCGATCGGGCCGACCGGCTTGCCGTCCATCTTCCGCACACCGACCCGCTCGGCCACGGCCATGAACTTGTGGAACAGCCAGCGCTTGAAGCGGGCGGCATCCTCGATCCGCACCATCACCGTGGTCAGAATCCCCTCCCAAATGCGGGGTGGGGCGAAGAAGCAGGTCGGGCCGATCTCGCGCGCATCCTGGAGCACCGTCTCCGCGCTCTCCGGACAATTGACCGTAAACCCGGCGCAGAGCGCCTCGCCATAAGAGAACAGGTGATCGCCGATCCAGGCCATCGGCATATAGGCGACCAGTTCCTCGTGATCGGTCAGGCGATCGTGGACGATGCCGCTGCGCGAGGTGGCGATGATGTTGTCGTTGGTCAGCACCACCCCCTTGGGCTTGCCGGTGGTGCCCGAGGTGTACATCATGATCGACACGTCGGCGCCGGCACCCTTGGCGATCTCATCCCCATAGAAATCCGGATTGTCGGTGCCGAAACGCCGGCCGCGCGCCTGGACGTCCTGGTAGGATTCGAGCCCCGGCTCGCGGTAATGGCGCAAGCCCCGTGGGTCGCCGTAGACGATCATTTCGAGCCGCGGTACCTGCTCGCGGATCGACAGCAATTTGTCGACCTGCTCCTGATTCTCGACCACCGCGAACCGAACCTCGGAATGATCGAGGATGAACTGGATCTCGTCGGCGATCGCATCCTGATACATCGGCACCGGGACCCCGCCGAGTGCCTGGGTGGCGGTGATCGCCCAGTAGAGGCGCGGGCGGTTGTCGCCGATGATCGCCACCTTGTCGCCGCGCGCGAAACCGTGCGCCGCGAGCCCGAGCGCAAGATCGCGCACATGGCCCTCGACCTCGGCCCAGGTCCAGGACTGCCAAATGCCGTAGTCCTTTTCCCGAATCGCGATCCGCGACCCTTGCCGGCGCGCCAATTCCGCCATCAGTTTGGGAAAGGTGTCCCGAGCGCTCGAATCCCGCGCGCGATCGCTTGTGTCCATTTGACCCACTACACCGGCTATTCGGCGCGACAATAACTCGCCAAACGGCCGTCTCTCCTATGCTTCGAAAATCGTCGCTTAGTGGCGGCACCAAGGTCGCCCGATTATTTCCACAAACGCGCCGCAACACAAGCCCCGGCCATCGACAGCCCCGGCCATAGTCGTCCGACCGGTACCGACGAAGAGCGTGAAATTCCGTTGGGGCACACCAGATGCGGCGCCGATGGGGAGGAGGTCATCGGCGCCGCGAGTGGGACGAGGGCCGGTTCGACACCGATCGGTGTCGCGTTGGGGCACGCCCTCGTCACCACGTCGACGTGTCTTGGGCACTATGACTCCAACCGCTCCGGTTGTCGGTGACAACTGTCACAAGGGCGAAGGTTTTTTTGCTTGGCGCGGTGCTATGCCGCGGCCACCGCCTGGACCTCGGTGCCGGGGCGAAGGTCGAGCACCGCCGCCGCCTGGCCCCGATTGATCGCGATCTCGACCAGATCGAAGGCGTTTCGGTACCACATGGCCGCGCCCACGGGGACGTCGGAAAAGGTGGTGGCGCCGGCGATGGTTTGGCCTCTGACGTTCAACACCGCATCTGGGGGCAAGCTGTCGGCGCGAATTCCGGTCATGGCGTTGCCATAGCCGTCCACATAGACGATCTCGCTCAGGTCATCGGGCCAGTCGGCGCCTATGGTTCGGGTTGGATCGAGCATCTCGCCGGGCGGCGGCGCGCCCTCGGCCAACATCGCCGCCACCGGCGCGAACAGATCGCGGCCGTGAAAGGTCGCACTCGAGGTCTCCGGTCGCCAGGTGATCAGCCACCAACGGGCCGCCTGGCCCCGCCGCGCCGCTTGATTGGCCAGGGGCGCGAACAGGCCGTTGTCGGGACCCACGAGAAAGCGACCGCCGACCTCGACCACCACCGGTCGCCGGGCCGCGTGACCGACATCCGGATCGACCACGCCCAGGATCACCGCGCCGGCGGGCAAGCCCGCGACCAGCGCCGCCAGCAGATAGGCGGCACGCTTGGGATGATATGCCGACGCGTCATGCATCAGGTCGATGACCGCGACCCCGGGCGCGCGCGCCGCCAGCACGGCCTTGGTTTGGCCCACATAGGGGCCGGCGGCACCAAAATCGGTGAACAATGCGATCATTTGGCCCATCATAGCGACCATCATGAACGTAGCCACTTTGCCTTTGAAGACCCTGATCGATTGTGCCGGCTGGGCCGCTTTCGCGGCCAGCGCGATCGGTCTTGTGAGGCGGCGAAACGAAGACGATCTGGTATTCCTGCCGAGCGTGGCCAGCTACGCGGTGTGCGACGGGATGGGCGGCCATCCCGGTGGCGCGGAAGCCAGCGCCGCGGCCTGCGCCGCCGCCGAGGCTTTTCTCCTCGGCCCCGAGGAGGACCTGCCGGGTGCCGCCGCCGCCGCCGCCAAGGCGGTTCACGCGGCCGCCGCCGAGAACCCGGCCCTGGCCGACATGGGCACCACCATGACCCTGGTTCGACTCGACGCCGCCGCCGGCCGCGCTCGGGTCGCCCATGTCGGCGACAGTCGGCTTTATCGCTCGAGCGACTCCGGATTGTCGCAGATCACCACCGACCACACGATGGGCGCCGAATTGGTCCGCGGCGGCCGGCTCACCGAAGCCGAAGCCCGCCAGAATCACTCGTGGCACCGGTTGACACGGGTCATCGGTTGCGGCGATCCGACCGCCACCGCCGAGGTCGTCTCGTTTGCCTTGAGTGACTCGCGCGTGATTCTGTTGTGCACCGATGGCGTCAGCAACATGATCCCGGACCGGGACATGGCGCATATTTTGAACCGGGCCGCTCCCGACCCGCGCGCCGCCTGTACGGCCCTGGTCGACACCGCCCTGGCCGCGGGCGGCACCGACAATGCCACGGCCATCGTCCTGTGCCCGGCCCAGCCATGATCGAAGTCACCGTCGAGCGGATCGGCGCCCGCGGCGACGGAGTCGCGGAACTCGCCGGCCGGCCGGTTTTCGTGCCCTTGACGGCGCCGGGCGACCGGGTTCGCGCCCGGCCGATCGGGCGGCGCGGCGACGGCATTTTCGCTCGCCTGGACTCGGTGCTGGCGCCCGGCGCCGGGCGCGCCACGCCACCCTGTCCTCATTACGGCGCCTGCGGCGGCTGCGCCCTTCAGCATATCGCGGTGACGGGTTATCGGCGCTGGAAGAGCCGCCGGGTGACAGAGGCGTTGGCAAGGCGCGGCATCTCCGGGATCGAGCCGAGGCCGGTCCGCACGACCCCGCCCGGCAGCCGGCGCCGTGCCACCGTGGCTGCCTTGCGCCGTGGCCGGCGGGTCATATTGGGCTATCACGCCCGCGCCAGCCACGATCTGGTCGCGATCGAGGTCTGCCCGGTGCTGGTGCCCCCGATCGTCGCCCTGCTCGCCCCCTTGGGCACGGCCTCCCTCCGGATCTTGGAGCGGGGTGAGCGCGCAACCTTCGTGATCACCGAGACCGAAACCGGGATCGACCTGGTGGTCGACATGGACCGGAGCCCAAGTCTCGCCGCCCGGGAGGTCTTGGCCGCCTTCGCCGAGGACCATGACCTGGCCCGGGTGAGCTGGCGCCGGCGCGACATCACCGAGCCGATCGCCTGGCGTCGGCCCGCTCTGCTGAATTTCGCCGGCGTCGCGGTCGACCTGCCGCCGGGCGCGTTCATCCAGGCCAGCGCTGTCGGCGAGGCCGCGATTCGCGATGCCGTAATCGACGAAATCGAAATCGCCGATCGAATCGCCGATCTCTACGCCGGTTGCGGCACTTTGTCGTTTCCGCTCGCGCAAGTGGCCCAGGTATGGGCCGTCGAAGGGGACGCGGCGATGGTCGCCGCAATAAACGCGGCGGCGCGCGCGGCCGGGTTCAGCCATCGGATCGTGGCCGAGTGCCGCGATCTCGCCCGGCGACCGCTCGTGCCCGAGGAGTTGGATCGGTTCGCCGCCGCGGTCTTCGACCCGCCCC
>CAJWQN010000175.1 GCA_913045505.1 uncultured Rhodospirillaceae bacterium
GCGGCGTCGAGCGCCGCCAGCACATGGGTCGGCGGGGTAAACCGCCATTGACCGTTTTTCTCGAGGCCCTGCCATTGGTCGTGCAGGTCCAAACTCAGGGACGGCGCCGCGCCCCGGTTCGCGGCCAGGGCTTCGGCGTCGGCCAGAACGAAGCCGAGACCGGGCACGCCTTCGAGGCATTTGTTGGCCGAGGCCGCGACCGCCTCGAATCGAATCGCGCGGGCATCGAGTTCGATGGCGCCAAGACTGCTCATCGCATCGATCAGCAAGGCACGCCCGGCGGCGGCGGTCACGGCGGCGATCTCGGCCAAGGGATTGAGCACCCCCGAGGTGGTTTCGCAATGGACCGCCGCGACATGGCTGATGGCGGCGTCGGCGGCAAGGGCCGAGGCGAGCGCGGCCGGGTCGATGGGACGGGTTTCGGCGCCGGTCAGGGTCGCGACCGGGCGGGCGATGATTCGGCAGATTCGCTCGATTCGGCGCCCGTAAGCGCCATTGACCAGGACCAGTATTTTTCCCGACCGGGGCACCAAGCTGCCGATCATGGCCTCGACAGCGAATGTGCCGCTGCCCTGGAGCGGTATGCAGGTATGGCTGGAGGTGGCCCCGGCGAGGGCCGCCAGCCGAGCGCGGACGCGGCCGGTGAGGGCGATGAAATCCTCGTCCCGCGACCCCCAGTCGCGCAGCATCGCCTGCTTGGTCGCCGCCGATGTGGTCAGCGGACCCGGGGTCAGCAGCACCGGGGCTTGCGCGGGCCGGGCGCGTTTGGCTGAGTCTTGATTTGGCGGCGTCATGATCTGTCGGACGCCGTTCTAACGGCGGCCGGCGCCAATGACAACGCTCAGGCAGAACTCTGTCGCGGGGGGGCGAATTTGATAGACTGGAACTCGAAACGCCGGCCCGGTGGTGACCAGGCCGGCGCCTCCGCTGCGAAACCGGTGGGGAGCGGGGAAGACACCGGTTCCGCGTTGGGGCAGGCAGGGGTGCCCACACCCGAACTGTCGGGAGTCAGCCGATCGGCATCGCTTCGACCAGTGGCGCGGCGCGGCTGGCTACGATCGGCGCCACCACACAAAGGGTGAATGTCGCCCCGAATAACCACTTGTATCCCGTATCGTAGAGCCAGTTGATCATGGTGTTCTCCGCGCTCGTCCGTGGCCGGTTGGTGCTGTTCAACGAAGATCATCATGGCCGAGTTTTTGTCAGGGCGATGTGATTGGAGTCACAAGATCGTGCCTTTTGCCCGGCCGTCCACGCTTATCGGGCGACCTCTCATCCCGTGGCGCCGCCGGGCATTTTTTGCGATACTGGGAGCCGGCGCGTGTTTAACCCGGTTCCGCCAACAGCGGTGCGCGAGAGGAGAGACATTGTGCAGGAGGTGATGCCGAGCGGGCTCACTGCGATCGAGTTGTTCGCCGATATGCCGCCCGCGCAAGTGCAGGCCTTGGAGGAACGGTGTGTCTGGCGCCGTTACGACCGCAACGAACTCATCCTCGATCGCGACAGCGAGAGCCGCGACGTGTTTTTCGTTGCCGAGGGCCAGGTCCAGGTCAAGAACTATTCCTATTCAGGTCGCGAGATCGCCCTGGCCACGATCCGTACGGGCGGCTATTTCGGCGAACTCTCGGCGATCGACAACGAGCGTCGGTCGGCCACCGTGCTCGCCGCCGAAGAATGCCTGTTGGCGGCGATGACACCCGGGGTGTTTGGCGATCTGCTGGCCACGCAACCGGCGGTGGCCTTGATGGTCCTGCGCCGCCTGGCGCGGATCATTCGCGTCTGCGACGAGCGAATCCTCGACCTCAGCACCCTCGGGGCGGTGCAGCGGGTCTATGTCGAATTGCTCCGCCTGGCCGGCCCCGATGCGGCGGTTCCGAGTCTGCGATCGATCTATCCGATGCCGACCCAGGCCGAGGTGGCGGGACGGGCCAGCACCACCCGCGAGACGGTGGCGCGGGTGATCGGCCAACTGTCTCAGGCCGCCATCGTCGAGCGTAAGGGCAAGACCCTCTATATCAAGAAACCCGACGACCTGGAGACCTTGGCCGAACGTCTGCGCCCGGACGAAACGGAATCTGCATCACGTTGAGCCGAACGGCGCGGCGGGCCGGCGATCAGCGCGCGTTGAAACGCTTGGCGTAAACGCTGATCGCATTGATCAACCACACCGACCTCTGATCCTCGTTCTCGAACCGGTTGATCAGCCAGGTATGGGTCCGGCTCGGGTCCGCGGCCAGCGGCGGCGTGACCAGAGACCGGGCCCCGGACAACCCGGAGTCCAAAGTGGTGCTGTCACGCGGCTTGCCCAGTTGTTCCCAAACCGCGCGACTGTAGACGCCACCCTGAACACCGGTCAGCAGCATCAAGCGCCGACGCCCGGGCAGCTCCAAAAAGTCGCGACCCGAATAGGAGGCCAGCGGCAGCCTGTCCAGCAGACGAGCTCGGGACAGTACCGTCGCGACACGCAAATGCCGATTCGCGCCGACATTGGCCAGCCGGACAATTTCGGCGTCAAGGGCCTCGAACCGGGATTCCACATCCGGCGCGGCATCGGCCGCGTCGGGGTCCGCTTCCGTGTCGGTTTCCGCTTCGGCATCCGGATCCGGGGCCTGTTCGGGGCTCGCCGCCGGCGGCGGTGCCGAGATCGGGCCTTCCCAACCGATCGAAAATCCGGCCATGAACATCTTGCGATCGTCCCGGCTGAGCGTCAGCCACGTGCCGAGATCGATATCGGTCGGCCGAATGAGGCGCGGGTCGACCGCGGCTTCGCCGATCGAAATCCCGACCACCCCGCAGAGCACCGCCATCAGTGCCACCGCGCCCACCGCGAGGTGCCGGCGCGTGGGCGCGGCTCGATTCCCGTCCGATGCCATAGCCGGTACCGCCCACTGGTTGATCAACACGTCAGGGAACGCGTTCTCTCAAGAGAACAAGTCTTACCGCGCTTGGGCTGTGGATGTCACGATATCAGATTGGTCCGCGGGCAGCGCGCCGGCCGGTCCGCTAATGCAGATAATACGTGCCGCTGGCGAATCGAAAATCCGCTGGCCGGACCAGTTCCGCCGATGCCAGTTTCACGGAATGCAGCTTGCCCTCGATGTGGGCGTCCCAGTATTCGAGAAATCGCTGCAGTCGCGGGTAATCCGGCGCCCGATCGAATGTCTGCCACACGTAACTTTGCAATAATGATGGATGATCGGGCAGATGATATAAAATCTCGACCGTTGTCAGCCGATTTCCACTCAATAGTTTCTCGATATCTCGCATATCTATCCACCTCGATTTGAGAGATCATTATATCCCGATTTCGTTAAAATTCCGTATGATTTCCTGGATGCGGTGTCATTTTCTTTCCAAGAATCTATTAGCACTCGGTAATACTTGCTGCCAACTCCGAAGGACGCGCCCCCGCCGCGGGGATCGGGGCTTCGCCATCCACCGACGGCGCCCTGTATAATGGGAATCGCGAACGGCGGCCGCCAACGAGGATGCGCCATGGATCCAGCGGCGACTCACACTCGGGACGACCGGGACCCGGCGGTCGGCTATTGGCACCCGTGCGCCGATGGCCGGCTGCAATGCGATCTTTGCCCGCGCGCCTGCCGGCTGAAGGACGGCCAACGCGGTTTGTGTTTCGTGCGCGCGCGTCACGGCAAGGGGATGGTGCTGACCACCTACGGTCGCTCGAGCGGGTTCTGCATCGATCCGATCGAAAAAAAGCCGCTCAACCATTTCCTGCCCGGCACGCCGGTGCTCTCGTTCGGCACCGCGGGCTGCAATCTGACCTGCAAGTTCTGTCAGAATTGGGACATCTCGAAATCGCGTCAGTTCGACACCTTGGCCGACGCCGCCACTCCGGAAGCGATCGCCGGCGCGGCCCGGCGATTGGGCTGCCGGAGCATTGCCTTCACCTACAACGATCCGATCATCTTTCTGGAATACGCCATCGACACCGCCACCGCCTGCCGGGCACTGGGGATCAAGACCGTGGCCGTGACCGCGGGCTATGTCCGCGCGGAGCCCCGCGCCGCGTTCTTCCGCCACATTGATGCCGCCAATATCGATCTCAAGGGATTCACGGAAGGGTTCTACAGGTCGCTCTGTTCGGCCGAGCTGGGTGCGGTGCTCGAGACCCTGGTCTATCTCAAACACGAGACCGATGTCTGGTTCGAGATCACCAACCTGATCATTCCGGGCGAGAACGATTCACCACGCGAGATCGACGCGATGACCGGCTGGGTGGTCGACAAATTGGGCCCGGACGTGCCGATGCATTTCAGCGCCTTCCATCCCGATTGGAAAATGCGCGAAACGCCTTCGACCCCCCACGCGACCCTGATCCGCGCCCGCGACATCGCCCGTGCCAACGGCGTCCGCTACGCCTATCTGGGCAATGTTCACGACTTTGAGCGCGAAAGCACCGAGTGCCACAATTGCGGCACCCGCCTGATCGGCCGCGACTGGTATGTGCTCAGCGACTGGCGGCTGACCGACGATGGCCGTTGCCGGGACTGTGGCACGCCCTGCGCCGGCATCTTCGACGGCCCGCCGGGCAATTGGGGCGCCAGGCGACAGGCGGTGCGCTTGGCCGGCTAGGACCTGGCTCCCGATCCGACCGGTGCCACGAAGCCGCCATGGACCCAGCCCTGGACGTTGGTTTCGCCGTCAACGGCACCGATCAGGTTCACTTCGCGCCAAACCCCTTGGACCGATACCACCTCCAGCCGGGTTGCCGGCGGCAGCGGGCTGACCGGTAATTTTTCGTGGCCGGTGCCGGGGCCGGCGCGAATGTTGACGGCGGTGGTGGTTTCGATCAGTTCCGGGCCGTCTTCGGCGCGGCCGATCACGGCGGAGCGGAAGCTGGCCTTGGGAAACGCCGGCCCTGGATCCTCCTTGCGCGCCGGCGCGATGTCGTCGTGGCCGACCACGTCGCTCAACCGGTAATGGCGGCCGAGCACCGCGGCGACATCGAGGGCGGATTCGAGCTGCGGGGTCGGATAGGCCTGCCAGCCCCGGACCGACCCGCCATTGTCGTGGGCCGCCTCGACCACGTCCTCGTCCGCGACCGCGGCTCCCCAGCCCGTGGTCCAGCCGTTGGCGCGGCGCACCAGCGGCCCGGCATTGGCGAGTTCTATTCCGATCGAAATGCTGTTGAGACCGGACCGGCCAGCCCAACGACTTGGTCCCGCATGCCAGGCCTTGCGGTTGAACGGGACCAATTGGGTCACCGCGCCGTCGCGCGCGATCACCAGGTGCGCCGACGCCTCGCTTTCCCTGTTGGTGAGCCAATTGATCGAACTCTGGGCGCTGGCGCCCGCCGTATAGTGCATGACCAGATATTCGGGCTGAATGCGCCCCCTGTTGCCCTTGGTGACATTGGGGCTGGCGACGAAAGCGACGGCCGCGCCGTCGTCTCTGATCAATCTGTGATTGCGGATTTTCATCGGATGTCTTCCGAAATCTGTAGGTGTCGTCACGAATTGGTCGAACTTGTTTTTTGCCGGGGCGAGATTTTCGGCTTCTTCCGCTTTGAGTTTGGCTCGCCGATTGCGCCATTCTCCCGTCCTTTGTTCGGCTGCGAGGACAGCCGGCAGTTTAGCACGTATATTATTGATTTCGCTCGTATTTTCTTGCCGAGTTCCTGATGGTGTCGGATGCGTCAGACTTGAGGAGCGGTAGGCTGCCACCGGCCAGGTCCATTGCCCGGGAGGGATTTCGGACGCATGATGTTCAATGCCATGACCGAGCGTGACGACATTGATGTGCCGGCGCTCAAGGCGCGCCTGATTGAACGGCGCGACGAATTGCGCCGCCTGGTCGAATCGAGCGCCGAGTCCCGGGCGCCCGTGGAGTTGGATCAGAGTCGCGTCGGCCGCCTGTCGCGGATGGATGCACTGCAGGCCCAGGCGATGTCGGTCGAGACCCAGCGCCGGCGCCAGATCGAACTCGGCCGGATCGACGCCGCGCTTGGGCGCATATCCGCCGGCGAGTTCGGTTTTTGCGTAACCTGTGACGAGCCCATCGGTAAGGTCCGACTGCGGTTGGACCCGTCGGCACCGCAATGCATCGACTGCGCGCAAGCCGGCCCTGGCCGATAGCCGCCATTGGCTCTATACCAGGGCGGTTCGGGAACCTCAGTCAGGGTGTCGGTCATGGCCCAGTCGCGTTGGACGGTCTATTTGTCTGGAGAAATCCACACCGATTGGCGCGAGCAGATCATCGCCGGCAGCGAGCGCGCCGGGCTCGACGTGGTGTTCCTGTCCCCGGTCACCGACCACGCCGCGAGCGATGGGTGCGGGGTCGCGATCCTGGGCGCCGAGGACAAGCCGTTCTGGCGTGACCACAAGGGCGCCAAGGTCAATGCCATCCGGACCCGCAATCTGATTGAGCGCGCCGATATCG
>CAJWQN010000176.1 GCA_913045505.1 uncultured Rhodospirillaceae bacterium
GTCGTCGATATAGATTTGATCGACCAGGCGCCGGGCGGCGAGAATTTCATCCGTGCTCACGACCGGATCGATTGCCGATTCCGGCCGGGTCCGGGCCATGCGTTCGAGAATCTGCAACTCTTCGTCGCGGTTCGGATAGCCGATCTTGAGCTTCAGCATGAACCGGTCCATTTGCGCCTCGGGCAGCGGATAGGTACCGTCCTGCTCGAGCGGGTTCTGTGTCGCCAGCACCAGGAACGGCTGGGGCAAATCGAAACTGTCGTCGCCGATGGTCACCTGGTTTTCCTGCATCGCCTCGAGCAGGGCGCTCTGGACCTTGGCCGGCGCCCGATTGATCTCGTCGGCCAGGACCAGATTGGCGAAGACCGGACCCTTGCGGACCCGGAAATCTCCGGATTGCGGTTGATAGATGAGCGTGCCCACGAGATCCGCCGGCAGCAGGTCGGGCGTGAACTGGATACGTTGATATTTGGCGTGCAGCGCCTGGGCCAGGGTGGTTACCGCCAGCGTCTTGGCGAGGCCGGGGGCACCCTCGAGCAGGACATGGCCGTTGGCCAGCAGCCCCACCAGGAGTCGTTCGAGCATATAGCGCTGACCGACGATGACCTGCTCCAAGGCCGCCATCAGCGTTTGCACGAATTGGCTCTGTCGCTCGACCTGAGCGCTGATGTCTCCAACGTCGTGAGGCATTGAGATTTTCTCCCATGCACCCGTTCGGGCGCGGGTCGTGAAACGGTAGCCGCCGAAGGCGACAATGCGGAATATGGATATTTACCGGGCGATTGGAAACATGGCACGTCATTTCCTGTCGCGCGGAGAGATGAAACAGACCGCTGTTGCCGGCCATTTCAATCCACCACCGAGAAAATGGTCTTGGCGGCGGCGCGCGTATGGACGCACTGGAAAAGCTGGTATATCGTGATCCTTCCAACACCATCAGGGAGGAGACCCATGAATAGGGTTCTGCATCGAAAACTGTTAAAAACCGCTGGTCGGGCCGCGCCCGCGGCGGCGCTGGTCGCGGCCATGGGGCTGTTCGCGGCTCCGGCGTTGGCGGGCGATTCTTCGGCGGCCAACATGGCGAATTGCCCGGCCGAGGATTGGTGCCACTACCATCGCAGCACCGACAAGGGCTGGCGCCACAGTCCGCTCGATCGGATCAACACCCAGAACGTCAAGACCCTGCGCCCGGCCTGGATCTTCCAGCCCGGCGAGGTTCGCATGGGCAGCCATGCCACCCCGGTGGTGGTCGATGGCAAGATGTTCGTGCCGACCAATCCCTCGACGGTGTGGGCGCTCGACGCCGGTACGGGCGAGCGGCTTTGGGCCTACATCCCGGAGATGGATGAGGCCGTGGTTTCGCGCTCGTTCTTTTCCCATACGCGCGGTCTTTCGATTGGCGACGGGCGAGTCTACATGGGTCTCGCGGACGGCCGTATCGTCGCTCTTGACGAGAACACGGGGGCCGTGCTCTGGGACAAGCAGATCGTCGATTCGGCTAAGATCACCGCTGGGTTCAGCGGCGCGGCCACGTTCGTCAACTCCGATCTGATGGTCATTGGTCAGAACGGCGGCGAGTATCCGGTGGAAGGCCGCATCTTCGGCATCAATCCGAAGAACGGCAGCGTCACCTGGACCTTCTACACCACCGGCCGTGGCGACGAGAAAGCGCTGGCGACCTGGGGCGGCGACACCTGGAAGTATGGTGGCGGCGGTTCATGGCAGCCGGGCACGATCGATTATGCCAACAACCAGATCATCATGGGGACCGGCAACCCCAACCCGGATTACGACTATTGCGGGTCGGACTGCCGTGATCCCAACGCCGATGCCATCCGGCCGGGCGACAATCTCTACACCTCGTCCACGGTGGCGCTGGATCTCGGTACCGGCAAGCTGAACTGGTACTTCCAGGAAGCGCCCAGCGATCCGTACGATTACGACGCGTCGCCGGGCGAATACGTCATGATCCAGGATAAGAACGGCCGCGCTCTGGTCCTCCATCCGGGCAAGAACGGGTTCAACCACGTGCACGACCGTAAGTCGGGCCAGCCGGTCAACGTTTATCCGGACATGAAGAGCTACAACTGGACCACCGGCTTCAATCTCGAAACCGGCCAGTGGGAAAACATGCTGTGGCCGAAAGCCGGTGAGAAGACCTTGGTCTGTCCGGCGATCGACGGTGGCCATAGCTGGAACGCCGGGACGTTCAATCCGGAGACCGGCCTGTTCTACCGGATCGCGCAGGAATGGTGCATGTGGCTGACGGTGGCGCCCAAGGGCGGTGCCGACTACATCAGCGCCGGTTCGGAAGTGCGGACCTTGGAGCCGTTTGCTCAAGCCTACATGGCCGCGGAGTGGATCGGCACCGATCCGCCCAACGACAAGAACCATGGCCGGCTCACGGCCCGCAATCCGGTCACCGGCGAGCTGATTTGGGAGCGTCGTTACGACCTGATCCCGCATTCGGCTCTGTTGTCGACCGGCGGCGGTCTGGTGTTCAACGGCACCTTCGAGGGCTATATCGAAGCTCTTGACGCCTCCTCGGGCGAAGTGCTGTGGAACTTCAACAACGGCTCCAGCCACAATGGCGCCATCATTTCCTACGCCGCCAGTGGCCGTCAGTACATTGCCGCGACCACCGGTCACGGCTCCTACGTCGGCCGCGCGGTCGCGGGGCTGAACTCCGACGCCTTGGTCAACTACCAGGAGAGTGTCGCGGTCATCGCGTACTCCCTGCCGTAGGTTACAATTTCAAGGCGGGGCAAGGGATGGGCGCATCTCTTGTCCCGCTTTTTTTGCATTTTCGATGAGTTTCACGTGATCAAGGAGACATGTTCGTGACTTCCGGCCTGTGGATGAAATGGGCGCCATTGGTGGCGATCTGGTTTTTCGTAACGTCGGTTGCGGCGCTGGGCGGCGTTGGCGATGCCCGCGCCCAGGATGAAGAGGAACCCAAGAGGATCAAGGTTGAATCGTCAAACCCGCTTTCGGGCGACGAGGCATCGATCAGCTCGGGCGCACGGCTGTATTTCAAGTGGTGTGTCCAGTGCCACGGACCCAAGGCCGACGGCGTGTCCCGGTTCGGCGCTTACGCCAAGGACCTGCGCAAGTTCTGGCGCGGCTATGAAGAGTTTCTGGTGATCTCGCTCAACGGCCGCCCCAAGAAGATGATGCCGCCATGGGGCCACGTTCTCGACACCGACGAGCTTTCGGCGATCGGTGCTTATCTGGAAACCCTGGCGATCGAGGGCGCCTATTGGAAATAGGTTTCGCGATGATTGGAGGAGCGGACATGAGAGCAGGATGCCTTGTCGCGGTCATCGTCGCCCTGGCCGGGACATCGGCGTTGGCGGCGGATCATTTCATGCTGAAAGAGGGGTCCTGGTTGTGCACATCGCCCGAGGCCTATGACCAGGCGATGGTGGATCAGCAGCAGGCGGGGCAAGTGAACCTGACCGAACTCAAGGCCAGGCTGCTCAACGAAAAGCTGTGCATGTATATCGACGAGGACACGCTGGAAGACACCCTGGCCCCATTCTACCAAGTGATCGAGAAGCGAGACGGAAAGGTCAAGGTCACGTTCACGGTCGAATTCTACAAGCGCATCGAGTATCTCCACCGGCGCATCACCCGGGCATTCCTGGCCGGCTGGACGGACGCCGACAATCTGATGCCGGCGAACTGGTACAAGTAAGTCCGGTTCGGGTGCTGGCCAAGAACCCGAGACATTGGTTGCGTGGTCTCGGCCTGGCAGTGCTCGGATTGCTCGCGGGCAGCTGCGGCGCCGGCGCCGGTGAGCGGTCGATCACCGGCACGGTCGACGTCGCGGCCGACCTCGCCCACAACGTCGTGCCGGGCGACCGGTTGATCCTCTCGATCCATCATCCCCGAGATGGCATCGCGATGGACGCCAAATTCATGATCATCCCGGATTTCACCCTGCCGCTCGAATTCCAAATCAGCGCGACCATCGACATGAACGGGCGCACCCAATGGCGGGACTACGTGGTCGAGGCCTTCACCGACAAGGACGGTGACGTGCTTTCTGTCGCTCCCGGCGAGGTGCTGGGGCGGACGCCGGAGACCGTGCCGCTGGGCACGACCGGTTTGAATCTGATCTTGGACAGGTCGCGTTGATCCGCGCTACTTGGTACCGAACAGCCGGTCGCCGGCGTCGCCGATGCCGGGCACGATGTAGCCATGGTCGTTGAGCCGTTCGTCGATGCCGGCGGCATAGACCGGCACGTCGGGATGGGCGTCCCGGAACGCGGCCAAACCTACCGGTACCGTGAGTAAGCAAACGAACTTGATCGCCCGTCCGCCGCTTTCCTTAAGTCGCTGAACCGCGGCGATGGCGGTGTTGCCGGTCGCCAACATCGGATCGACGACGATGATCTGGCGCTCGCACAAATCCTCGGGCACCTTGTAGTAGTATTCGACCGCCACCATCGTTGCCGGATCGCGGTAGAGGCCGATATGGCCGACCCGCGCCGACGGTAACAGTTCCAGCATCCCCTCGAGAATACCGTCGCCGGCCCGCAGGATCGACACCAGGCACAGTTTCTTGCCGGCCAGCACCGGAGCTTTCATGGGTGCCACCGGCGTTTCGATGTCGCGGGTCGCCATCGGCAGGTCTTGGGTCACCTCATAGGCGAGCAGGGTTCCGATCTCGCGCAGCAGGCGTCGGAAATCGGCGGTCGAGGCATCCTTGCGGCGCATCAGCGTCAACTTGTGCTGGACCAGGGGATGGCTGATGACGGTGACGTTGTCGGTCATGGCGAAACCTCTCAAAAAACCGTGCCGTCGCTGACGATCCGAATTGGCGGGGCGCCGTCCGGGCGCAGGCTCCGGGCGATTTGGCGCCCGGCGCTCCAGGTGCCGCCTTCCAAGACCTTGACCAACGGCAACGCCGCCGCGTCGAGGCCGAGCCGCGCCCGGACCTGCTCGGCGAGGCGGTCGAGCAACGCCACCGTGAGCGCCCGCCATTCCACCACCACTTCCGAATCCGCGGCATGGGTTTGCTCGGTCACCGCCCGGTGTTTCGCCACCAGCACCCCGGTATCGACCAACAGGCCACCGTTCCGGTATTCGGCCAAGCCCGTCAATCCGTCCAAATCGGTGACGACGAGTCCGAATGCCTCCAGGGGCTCGACCAGGGAATAGGCGAGCCATTGCGAAAGCTTGTGGAACGGGACCAGTCGGTCGGTCAAGTCCCCCGTCGCGACGACCGGGTGGCGCCCGACATCGCCGAGGTTGACGCCGCCGATGTCGATCCGTGCCGGCCACACCGATTCCAGGCCGGCGATCACGGTCTCCAGGATCACCGGGGCCGCCAGGCGGCCGTCGCGCGCGCGCCCGAGAAGATGATCGAGCAGATTGCCGACGCGCGGGTTCTCGGCGCCGAAAATATCCGGACGCCGGCCCAACGCCTGACCCAGCCGGCGCAGCAAATCGACCCGGCCCGACATGCCGATCAGCGGATTGTCTCCGGTGACTTGGAACGCGGCGGCGAGGGCCGGGCGCTCGATCGCCGCCAGGGCGGCGCCGTCGGCGCGCAACGGAGCTCCCGCCTTGGCCGAGAGGGCTCCGTTGGCGAACAGGTTCAAGCTCGCGATGGCGAGCCCTTCCGACCGGCCGTGGACTTGGCCGGTTTCGTCGTCCCGATAACGCCATTGCTCGCCGGCGCCGGCGTCGAGCAGCACACTGGTGACCGCGAGATCGATCCGGCTGCGTGCGATCGCGTCGACCGGTTCGCCATCAAGCGCGGTCGCGAGCCGGCCCCAGCGATCCACTTCGCCGACCGAAAAATGCCGCCAGCGGCTGTGAAACGGCACCTCGATATCTGGATAGGCCGCGGTAATGGTGTCCACCACGTATTGGGCCGCCGGCGCGACCTGAGCCGGCTCGAAAGCGAAATGGCGCAGCCGGTCATGCTCGGCCGCGGTCAGGATCGCGCCGCACCGACTGCGAACCGCCGCTGGCGTCCGCAGCCAGGCGACCGCCCGGCGCGGGTCGTCAAGGTCGTCCGGCGCTGTCAATCCAACAATCTTCGGCCCTTGGCCCGCGCCAGTTCTTCGACAGTCGGCACGTTTCCGTTCGAGAAATATCCCGCCGCCTTTTTCGCGTCCATCTCGACCTTGGCGTCATCGGGGATCAACTCGTCCGGAATCGGCACCCGTTCGACGATGTCTATGCCTTGGCGCGTGATCGCGTCGTGCTTCATGTCGCTCATCGAGACGAAGCGGTCGATGCGGGTCACGCCCAGCCAATGGAGCACGTCCGGCATCAGCTCCTGGAAGCGCACGTCCTGGACTCCGGCGACGCATTCGGTACGCTCGAAATAGGCGTCGGCCCGGTCGCCGCCGGCCTGGCGCTTGCGGGCGTTGTAAACCAG
>CAJWQN010000177.1 GCA_913045505.1 uncultured Rhodospirillaceae bacterium
CGCGGCAAAGCCGACGAGGCCGCTTGAGCGGCAACGCCCGTCCTCCCCCGTGACGGGGGAGTACCGTGATCGGCGGTGGCACGGCCGGCGCGCGACTGCGACGGGCGAGGCCGCACGTGTCCATTTATCACCCCCATCCAAACCTCCTCCCTCAAAGGGGGAGGCTTCGGTAACATTCGATCTCTCCGGGTTAAATCGACACCGCCAGGTTGCCGAGCCGCTCGGTGAGCTTACGGTTTTCCGCGTATTCGATCGGCACCCCGATCAGGGCCGGTCCGTCCTGACGGAACGCCTCGTCGAGAGCGGCCGGAATCTGCCCCGGTCCGTCCAGGGTTCGGCCCCACATGCCAAACGATTTGGCCAGCAGCTCGAAATCGGGGTTGTTGAAGGCCAGTTCGCTATGGGCACCGTCGAAGGCGTTCTGCTGTTTCCACTTGATCAAGCCGTATTCGCCGTCCATCCAGATCATCACCACCACGTTCTTCTTGAGCCGGACCGCGGTTTCCAGATCCTGGACGTTCATCAGAAAGCCGGCGTCGCCGCATATCGCCAGCACCTTGCGGTCGGGATGGGCGATCTTGGCGCCGATGCCGCCGGGCAGCGCGAAGCCCATGGTGCAGAAGCCGTTCGAGATCAGGCAGGTGTTGGGCTCGTCGCACTGGTAGTAGCGCGCGATCCACATCTTATGGGCGCCCACGTCCGACAACAGGATATCCTCGGGGCCCAAGAATTCGCGTACGTCCCACAGCACCTTCTGGGGTTTGACCGGGAACGAATCGTCGTCCTTCTCCATGGCGAAGTCGTCGAGAATATGGCCGCGCAGCTTGGTCCGTTGATTGATGTCGAACAACGGCAGTTGGCCCGCGTATTCGGCTTCCAGCTTCTCGTTGATTTGCCACAATGCATCCGCGATATCCGACACGACCTCCGCGGCCACAGGGTAGGCGGCGTCGATCTCCGCGGGCGTGAAGTCGATATGGACGATCTTTTTGTCCCGGCCCCGATTCCAGAATGCCGGCGCGTATTCGACCAGGTCATAGCCGACCGTGATCACCGCGTCGCACTCGTCGAATGCCAGGTTGATATAGTCGCGACCTTGAAGACCGATGGTGAACAGGCAGTGCTTGTCGCCCCTGGGCACGGCGCCCTTGCCCATGAAGGTGTTGACCACGCCCATGCCGGAGAGGTCGGCCAAGCGCTTGAGCTGCGCCGCGGCACGCTTACGGACCGCACCGTTGCCGGCCAGGATCAAGGGGTTCTTGGCGTTGCCGATGACCTTGACCGCTTCCGCCACCGCCTTGTGGTCGGCGCCGCCGCGCCGGGTCCTGGCGGGGATCATGGGAACCCCGTCGACCTCCTCCTCGGCCAGATCCTCGGGCAGCTCGATCAGCACCGCGCCCGGCTTCTCCGACACCGCGACCTTGAACGCCTTGCGCACGATCTCCGGGATGTTCTCCGGGTGATAGACCGCTTGGCTCCATTTGGTCACCGGCCGGAACATGGCCACAACGTCCATGTGCTGGTGGCTTTCCTTGTGCATTCGCCGGGTGTTGGCTTGGCCGGTGATCACCACCATCGGCGCCCGATCCATGTTGGCGTCGGCGACTCCGGTGATCAGGTTGGTCGCCCCCGGACCAAGAGTGCCCAGACACAGCCCGGCCTTGCCGGTCAGCCGGCCATAGACGTCGGCGATGAACGCCGCCGCCTGTTCATGCCGGCAAAGCACGAAATCGATCGGACTGTCGTTCAGCGAAATCATGATATCGGCGTTTTCCTCGCCTGGAACGCCGAAAATATGGGTCACGCCCTCGGCCTCGAGGCAACGCACGAAAAGGTCGGACGCTTTCATCGGTCTTGGCTCCTTCAAAGGATCGGTCGTTGCCGCGGCACCGGTTTCCGGGCTCGATGGTTCCAAACAGGGCGGCGGTCACGAATCCCAGTCCGACACCGCGCCCCGCCCCGTCAACTCGCGGCCCTGGTCTCAGCTGGCCTCGGACGGATCGTCGGCACTCGGATCGCGGCCGCTGGATTTGGCGCCGCGTTTCGCTGCTTTCGGATCAAAAGGCTTGCGCTTGAGGCGCTTGCCGTCTAATTCGGCCTTGATACGTTCGGCCTGGGCGTCGACGTCGTTTCGGTCGGTTCGGCTGCGGCCATGTCGGGCCCGATTTTCGGTGGCCCGCTCGGAGGCACTGCGTTTGGCCGCGCGCTTGCGATATTCGTTCAGATTGACCACATCACCCATTATCAGCCACCGCCGTCGTTCCGCCACGCGTCGTCGAAGTCCCGGCGTACACGCTCCAACTGATCAAGGTCCAACAGCTTTGCTCCCGTGTCCGCCAGCAAGTAGATTAGCCGAACTGACGCGGCGCGCAACCACGTGAAGGGGACATATCGGGTGATTCGCGGCTACCGGTCGGGGACTGCGAAGTGAAAACGCTGATTTACGGACTGTTGGCGCTGATCGTCATCGCACTCGGTGGCGCGCTGGTGGCGCCGAGCTTCGTCGATTGGAACCAATACAAGCCCGAGATCATTGCCCAGGCGAGCAAGGCCACCGGCCGCGAGATCGCCATCGACGGGCCGATCGCCCTGGCGGTTCTGCCGGTGCCCACCCTGTCCGTGGGCGGGGTGCGAATAGCCAATCTCGACGGCGCCGGCACCGCCGACATGGTCCGCCTCACATCGCTCGAGGTGCGGGTCGCCTTGGTGCCGTTGCTGTCGGGCGCGGTCGAGGTCGAAAGCGTGGTCCTGGTCGAGCCCGAGGTGGTGCTTGAGAAGCTCGCCGACGGCCGGGTCAATTGGTCCTTTGGTGCCGTCGCGTCCGAGTCGAGTGGCCGGTCCGAAGGCGCCGCCGCCGCCGCCGGGGCATTGTCGGTCACGCTCGACCAGGTCAGCATCGAATCGGGAACCCTGATTTATCGCGATGCCGGCGCCAGATTGATGGAGCGCATCGGCGACATCAATCTGGAGATTTCGGCACGCAGCCTGACCGGGCCCTATACGATTCAGGGCAGCCTCGCCGGGCGCGGCGTGCCGTTGACCGTCGATGTCGCGGTCGGCGAGATGGCCGCCGGCAAGCCGCTGGTGGTCAAGGCCGATCTGGGCGCGGACGGGGTCCGGCTGGCGTTTTCCGGTTCGATCCGTACCGGCGACTCCGATCCGTCCGTGACCGGAAAGATTCAGTTCGGCGCCGACGATCTCGGTGCCCTGGCCAAGATCATCGGCACCGCCACCGGGCAGGCGGTAACCATGCCCCTGTCGGTCGATCGGCCGGTCAGTCTGGACGGTCGCATCGAACTTACCGGCCAAAACTTGGGCGTCAGCGAGGTCAAGCTGCGCCTGGGCGACATGGTGGCGTCGGGCGAGGGCGCCATCGGCCTCGGCGCGGCCCCCACTTTCGACCTGGCGATGGCCGTAAACCGGCTCGACCTCGACGCACTCCTCGCGGACATGCCAGATAGCCTGGACGACACCGCGGAAGCCACACCTCCCGCCGGGTCGGGGGCCAAGGACGACGCCGAGCCAACGGTGGTCGACGGATTCCGTTTGCCGGTCAATCTCACCGGCACGGTCGAGCTGACCGCGGAAGCGGTCCTCTACAACGGCCAGGTGATGCGCCAGGCCGTGGTCAGCGCGAACATGATCGCCGGCATCTTGAACTTGCAACGGGTGTCGGCGCTGCTGCCCGGCGGGTCGGACCTGACCGTGTTCGGCTCGGTCGATTGGGAAAAAGGCACGCCCCGGCTGATCGGCCAGATCGAGGCGGTGTCGGACAACCTGCGGGCCATGTTGGAGTGGCTCGAGATCGATGTCGCGGCGGTGCCGGCCGACCGCCTGCGCAAGTTCGGCTTCTCGGCCAATATCAACGGCTCGCCCGACTTCGGATCCATCACCGACGTCGATCTGCAGCTCGACGCGAGCCGGCTGGTTGGCGGCATCGCCTACGTGCTGCGCGCCGGGCGCCCCGGATTCGGCGTCACCCTGCGCCTCGATCGGTTCAACGCCGACGCCTATCTGCCCGCCACCACCGCCGATGCGAACAATGACGGCGCCGCCGGAGACGCGGACTCCGCCGGGGCCGGCGACCCGCCGCCGACCCAATCGGCGGCGGCGCTGGCTTTCCTCAATACCTTCGACGCCGATTTCGAGATTCGGATCGACAATTTGACCTACCGCGACATCCCGATTTCCGGCCTGCTGCTCGACGGCCTGCTCCAATACGGCACACTCAACCTGCACCAGGCCAGTGTCGGCGAGGTCGCCGGCGCCAGCGCCAGCCTCTCGGGGACCCTCACCGGGCTCGACGGGTTGCCCGCCATCGACGGCGCGATCAGCTTGCGGACCGAAAACCTTTCCGCCCTGGCCCATGCGATTCCGGCCATCGACCTGTTGCCGAGCGCGCTGACCGGCGCGCTCGGAATCGAAACCAAGATCCTGGGCGATCTGGATTCGATGACCATCGACGGCACCTTCGCCGCCCTCGACAGTGAACTCAAGCTCAAGGGCACCGTCGCCAATCCGACCGCAAATCCCACGTTCGATATGGAGGCGCGGCTCAGCAACCCGAACCTGGCCCAATTGTTGGCGTCACTGGGCGTGGTCGAATCGGGTCCCGCCGCCAATGCCCTCGCCGGGCCAATTCTGCTGACCGCCAAGGCTGCCGGTGGCATCGGCGGTTTCGACGTGGACGCGGCGGCCACGCTGGCCGGCAATGCGCTCGATGTCTCGGGGCGGATCGACGGTCTGCCCGATGCGGCGGTCTTCAATCTTTCGGGGCGGGCCAACCATGCCAGCCTCGCCGCCCTGCTCGAGGCCACGGTAGGTTACGACGCGGCCCAGGCGCCGCCGGCGCTGGCGGCGCCGTTTGCCGTTACCGCGACCGCGGCCGGTAGCCTGGACCGGTTTGACATCGAGACCACGGCCGCGACCGGCGAAACCACGATCGCCGCCCGCGGCCAGGTCGGCGGCTTGCCCGACGCGCCGTCCTACGATCTTGCCGCCGAGGTCGCCGACCCGAGCCTGACCGCCCTGCTTCAGGGACTCGGGGTCTCCCAATCCCTGGCCGGATTCGAGGGGCCGCTGCGGGTCTCGGCCCAGATCGGTGGTAATCCCGCGCTGGTCTCGCTGCCACGGCTCGAAGCCACGCTCGGCAAATCGACCCTGGTCGGCAGTTTGTCGGTCGCCCTCGACGGCCCGCGCCCCAAGATCGGCGCCGACTTGATCACCGGCGCCGTGGTCGCCGAGCACTTCCTGGCTCCGGCGGCGCTGGCGACGAAGCCAGCGGATGGCGGCGGCGAGGCGGGCGCCGGCGGGACCCCGGTCCCGTCCACCGGTGAACGGTGGTCCCGGACGGCGATCGATTTTTCAGGGCTGAAAGCGGTCGATGCCGAGGTGAAGATCGCGGCCGACTCGCTCAGCTACGGCGGCTACCGGTTCGACGACGCCGAACTGGCGCTCCGAATCGACGACGCGGTGTTGACCGTCGATCAGCTGTCGGGACGAGCCTTCGACGGCGACATCAATCTCCAGGCCGCCCTCGATGCACGGTCGCTGCCGCGTTTGGACCTGTCTTTCAGCGTCGCCGGAGCCGACCTGCGACAAGCCCTGAATCAAATGGCCCAACTCGATCTGATCACCGGCCGCCTGGGCATGGAGGCGGCGCTGACCGCCAGCGGGCAAAGCCAATACGCGCTGATTTCGTCCCTGAATGGCACCGGCCGGGTCGGCAGCACCGCCGGCGGCGGCACGATCGACGGCATCGACCTGCGGGCACTGTCGGACCGGCTCGACAATCTCGATCAGATCGGCGACTTTCTGAATTTGGCCAAAGCCAGCTTCGAGCGCGGCCAAACCCGCTACAGCGAATTCCGTGGCAGCTTCACCATGACCAACGGCGAACTCGGCACCAACGACCTGCGCCTGATCGCCGACGGTGGCGTCGGCGAGGTGGTCGGGATCGTCGACCTGCCGAGCTGGACCCAGGACGTGACCGCCATGTTCCGACTCACCGACCATCCCGAGGCGCCACCGATCGGGGTTCGGCTCACCGGTGCGCTGGACCAGCCGCGGCGTGACATCAAGACCGCCGAGATCGAGCAGTACCTGCTGTCGCGGGGACTTGGCGCGGTCATCCAAAAAGCGGTGCCGGCCGAGAAACTGGGCGCGGCCGCGCCGCTGTTGGATAATCTTTTGGGCGGCGGCGGCGGCGGGTCCGCGGCCGGCGCGCTGATCGAAGGCTTGCTCGGCGGTGGCGAGGGAACCGGTCAGCCGGCGCCAGCCGCACGGTCACCCGCACCCGCTCCAACCCCGGCGCCCGCTCCCGCGCCCGCTCCGTCGCCAGCGCCCGCCTCGGCCCCG
>CAJWQN010000178.1 GCA_913045505.1 uncultured Rhodospirillaceae bacterium
GCGCCGAGGTCGGACCAGGCGCCGGCGGGCGCCGGTCCCGCCTCCCGCAGCATCGATTCGACCTGAACGGTGATCGCGCGCAGCCGCGCCTCCGACTCACCGACCGCGCGGGCGCCGATTACCGAGGCCGAGGCCCGGCACAAGGCGCAGCCGCGAACCTTGTGGGCGAGGGCGACCACCACGTCGCCGGTCACGGCCAGGTCGATCCGAACCCGGTCGCCGCAGAGCGGGTTGTCGATGGTGGCGCTGACGTCGGCCTCGGCCAGACCGCCGGCGCCGACCTCGGCGCGCGCCAAGGTCATGATCGCCTGCTGATAGAGGTCATCGTCGGTCATCCGCCCGGACCCGATCAGGCCAGACGCGCCCGGGCGTCGTCGAGCCCGGACAGCAAGGCCTCGACATCGCCCTCGTCGTTGTAGACCTGGAGGCTCGCGCGGGTGGTGCCGGCCAGATCGAAACACTCCATCAGCGGCTGGGCGCAGTGATGGCCGCCGCGCAAGGCGACCCCATGGGCATCCAGGATCGTGCAGATATCGTGGGGATGCAGACCCGCGATATCGAACGAGATCACCGGGGCGCGGGCCTGCAGACCCTCGGGCCCCAGGATGCGCAGGCCGGGGATGTCGCGCACCCCGTCCAGCAGGAGCGCGGTCAGGCGCCTGAGATGGGTGGCGGCGCCTTCCCCATCCAGGGCCAGGGTCCAGTTCACCGCCGCGCCGAGGCCGACGGCCTGGGCGATCGGCGGTGTGCCGGCTTCGAACCTATGGGGGGCGCGCGCGTAGCTGGTGTGCTCCAGGGTCACGCTCCGGATCATTTCGCCGCCGCCCAGAAACGGCGGCATCGCATCGAGCAACTCGGCCCGCGCCCAGAGCACGCCGATCCCATTGGGGCCGAACATCTTGTGGCCGGAAAAGGCGTAGAAATCGCATCCCAAGGCCTGCACGTCCACGGCCCCGTGGGGCACCGCCTGGGCACCGTCGAACAGCACCTTGGCGCCGACGGCGCGCGCCGCCGCGACCACCCGCGCGGTATCGGACACGGCCCCGGTCACGTTGGAGACATGGGCGAGCGCGATCAGGCGGGTGCGCCCAGTCACCACCGATTCGAGCGCGTCCAGATCGATCCGCCCCTCGCCGGTCACCGGCAGCGCCTTGAGAACGATGCCGGCGCGGTCGCGCAGCATCTGCCAGGGCACCAGATTGGAGTGATGCTCGATCGCCGAGATCACCACTTCGTCCCCCGGCTCCAGCAACGCGCCGTAACTCCGCGCCACCAGGTTGATTGCCGCGGTGGTGCCGCCGGTGAACACCACCTCGGCCGCATCGGGCGCGTTGATATAACCGGCGAGCGCGACCCGGGCGTCCTCGTAGGCCTCGGTCGCGGCTTCGGCCAGGGCGTGGACGCCGCGCAACACGTTGGCGCGGCGGGTGGTCTCATGAGCAACCACCGCGTCGAGCACCTGGCGCGGCATCTGGCTGGTGGCGGCGTTGTCCAGGTAGTGAAGGGCGCGGCCATGGACCTGGGTCGCCAGAATCGGAAACTGGGCGCGCACGGCGCCCGCGTCGAATCCCACGATCACGCGCTCCCGGCGGCGCGCAGGTCGCCCAGGGCCTCGGGCGTGTCGATATCGACCAGCACGGCGCCGTCGCCCAACTCGACCTCGCATACCATCTCGGCATATTCGCCGATCAGATGGCGGGCGCCGACATCGCCCGAAACGGCGCCGATCTCGGCGAAGAATTGCGCGCCCCACAGCACGGGATTGCCCCGCTTGCCATCGCTGGTCGGCACGCAGATCGCCCGGCCCTCGTCGGGATCGAAGGCGGCGATCACCTTGTCCAGATGGCCGGCGCTCACCTGGGGCATGTCGCCAAGGCAGACCAGCGCTCCATCGACGGCGCCATCGAGCGCCTCGTCCAGCGCGCCGATCCCGTGACGGAGACTGGTGCTCAGGCCCTGTTCATAGTCCGGATTGTGAACGAACCGGACATCGAGGCCGGCCAGCGCCGCGCGAACCTCGCCGGCCTGGTGGCCGGTCACCACCACCACCGGGCGCGCCTTGGAGGCCAACACGGTCTCGACCACCCCGCGGACCATGGCCGTGCCGTCGATCTCGGCCAGCAGCTTGTTGAGAGCGCCCATGCGCCGCGACTGTCCCGCCGCCAACACCACCACCGCGATTTGGGGCGCCCGCACGACTCTGGCGTCCGCCACTTCCCCGACCGGCCCGTGCCGGGGTTGCGGTCGCGAGGCGATTTCCTTGAGCAAGCCGCCGGCACCCATCAGCATGATGTCGCGCCGGGTCACGTCGAGGCCGGCCGCCAGGCGCTCGAGCACCCAATCGAAACCGTTGAGCTTGGGCGAGCGCGCGCATCCGGGCAGACCGATCACCGGCACGTTGTCGCCTCCCGCCCCGGCGATATGACCGAGCAGCAGCAGATTACCCGGATCGACCGGCATGCCGAAATGATCGACCGCGCCGCCGGCGGCCTCGATCCCGAGCGGGACCACGTCGCCGCGATCGACGATCGCCGAGGCGCCGCTGATGAGGATCAAGTCCCTGCCTTCGTCGCGGAGCGCGCCGATGGCCTCGGCGATGGCGATCTCGTCATGGCCGACCCGGCGCTCCGCGACCAGTTGACCGCCCAGCGCGTCAAGGCGCGCCGATACCGTCTCGACGGTCCGATCGAGGACCGAGTCCTTGGTCCCCCGGACCCGGCTCAGCACCAATCCGGCGCGCATCGGCGCGAACGGGGCGATGCGCACCAACGGCCCGCCGTCGCCGGCGATGTCCCGGGCCTCGGCGATCACGGCGGCGGGAGCGGCGAACGGAATCACCTTGACCGTCGCCACCATCCGCTTGACCGCGACCCGGTCGAACGGGGCCAAGGTCGCGATGGTGAGCGATTCATCGAGCAGATTGATCCGGTCGAGCCGGGCGCGGTCGATCACGACCAGGCCGCCATGGGTGGCGTAGAGATTGCAACGCCCGGTAAAGGCGGCGCTACGGTCGGTACCCTGGCCGCCGGCCGCGCGGGCGATCGTGGTCACGGCCTCGTCCTCGGCGATGTCGTCCGGGCCCAGGCGCCCGGCCATCACCTCCGCGATTCCGGCCCCGTCGAGGGCGGCGATATCCATCGCCGAGAGCACCCGGCCTTTTTTGAAGACACTCGTCCCCACCCGCAGGCCATGGGCCAGGATCGCGCCGTCGGCATCGGCGATCGCAATCCTGGCGAGCCTCATGCGGCGCGGCCCTCGGCGCCGCCCGCCCTCGCCGGCCGGCGCCGCGCTTCGATCACCTGGGCCAAGATCGCGATCGCGATCTCGGCCGGCGAACGGGCGCCGATGGCGAGCCCCACGGGGCCGTGAATCCGGGCGATGGCGGCCTCGTCGAACCCCAGCCGCGCGATCCGCTCGGTCCGGGCGCGATGGTTCTTGGCGCTGCCGAGCGAGCCGATATAGAACGCTTCGGTGCGAAGCGCGACCGCGAGCGCGGCGTCGTCGAGCTTGGGGTCGTGGGTGAGGGTGACGACCGCGGTCCGTGAATCGGGGGCGAGCGCCTCGAGCGCGTCGTCGGGCCAGTCGTCGGACACCGTGATCCCGGGGAACCGCTCGGAGGTCGCGAACGCGCCCCGGGGATCGACCACCGTCACCTGATAGCCGGCCAGGGTCGCCATCGGCGCCAGAGCCTGGGTGATATGGACGGCGCCGATCACAATCATCCGTAGCGGCGGGCTGTGAACGTGAAGAAAAACCCGGCCCCCGGCCAAGTCCACGGCTCGGCTGTCGTCGATGGCGAGGGCGTCGCGCGCCGCGACCGCAACATCCCCCGGCGTGCCCGCCGAGGCGGTGCCCGCCGCGACCAGCCATTGCCGGCCGGTGTCGAGCTCGGTCGCCAGCACCACCGCGCGATGGGCGGCGCGGTCGGCGATCAGGCTTTCCAGCATCGCCTGTTCCATGACTCAAGCGACCTTTTCGACGAACACTTGAATCTTGCCGCCACAGGCGAGCCCGACCTCCCAGGCCTGTTCGTTGGTCACCCCGAAATCGAGCACCCGGGGCTTGCCGTCGCCGATGACCTCGATCGCCTCGCTCACCACCGCGCCCTCGATGCAGCCGCCCGAGACCGAACCAAGCATCGCGCCCGCCTCATCGACCACGAGCTGACTGCCCACGGGCCGGGGACTCGATCCCCAGGTGGTGACCACGGTCGCGAGCGCGACCCCACGGCCGTCCCGCCGCCATTCGGCCGCCGCGCCCAGTATATCTTCATGATCCGCCGACATCCGATTCTCCCTTGCTGTCCCGCCACTTCCCGTCCGCCGCCAGGGCCCGGGCCAGATCGGCGAGGCTGTCCAGATTGTGGATCGGACGAAACTCGTCAACATGAGGCAACATGGCCCGCACGCCAAGAGATTTGGGCTCGAAGCCCGAGTAGCGCAACAGCGGGTTTAGCCAGATCAGGCGCCGGCACGACCGGTGCAGGCGGTCGATCTCGGCGGTCAGATCGGCGCCGCCTTCACGATCGAGGCCGTCGGTGATCAGCACCACCAGGGCGCCCTGGCCCAGCACCCGGCGCGACCAGTCGCGGTTGAAGGCGCGAAACGAGTCGCCGATGCGGGTGCCCCCCGACCAGTCCTCGACCGCCTCGGTCACGGCGTCCAGGGCCACGTCCACGTCCTTGTGGCTCAGATGGCGGGTGATGTTGGTGAGCCGGGTGCCGAACACGAAACAATGGACCCGGTCGCGATCGTTGGCCACGGCATGCATGAAATGAAGCAGCATGCGCGAATAGCGGCCCATGGAGCCGGAAATGTCGCACAGCACCACCAGCGGCGGCGGCCGGGTCCGGCGCCGGCGCCGGCTGAGCGGGATCGCGGTGCCACCCGCGCGGAGCAGGGCGCGGAAGCTCGCCCGCATGTCGACCAGGGCGCCGCGCGCGGCCGCCTGGTGGCGCCGGGTCGGCATCCGGGCCAGCGGCAAAGCGAGGCGCGCGACCATCCGGCGCGCCTGGGCCAGCTCGGCGACGCTCATCTTTTCGAAATCGAGCTTCTGCAGCACCTCCCGACCCGAATAGGTGAGCGCGGCATCGAACTCGATCCCCTCTTCCGCGCCCCGCTCCCGCCCCTCCTGCCCGAGATTGAGGGCCTCGGCGACCCGGCGGCTGGCCGGTGGCGGCGTGGTCTCCTCGGCCGGCCCCCGAAGGTGGGGCAGCAGCAGCGACATCATCCGCTGGAGGATTTCGGGGTTGCGCCAAAAGGTGTGGAACGCCTGGTCGAACACCGACCGTTGATCGAAGCGGTGGACGAAGACGGCGTGCAGGGTCCAGTAGAAATCGTCGCGCCGGGCGATGCCGGCACGTTCGACCGCATGGACCGCGTCGATCACCGTGCCAGGACCGGCCGGCAGCCCGGCCGCGCGCAGCACCCGGCCGAAATGCATGATGTTGTCGGCGAGCTTGCCGGCGGGGGCCGCCGTCGGGTCCGGACCCGGATCCGCCATCACGCCTCGGCGGCGCGCGGCGCCTCCATCTCGGACTTGATCCGGGTCAGCATACGCGCCGCCTCGGAGCCCTGGACGCGGGCGATGTCGTCCTGATATTTGAGCAGCACGCCCAAGGTGCTGTCGATGGTCTCGGGATCGAGTTCGAGTTTGTCGAGTTGGGTCAGCGCGCCGGCCCAGTCGATGGTCTCGGCGATGCCCGGCTTCTTGAACAGATCCTCGGCCCTGAGCGCCTGGACGAAGGCGACCACCTCGCCGGCCAGCCGCTCGGCCGCGCCCGGCGCCTTGAGGCGCAAGATCGCGCGCTCGCGCGCGGCGTCCGGATAATCGATCCAGAAATAGAGACAACGGCGCTTGAGCGCGTCGTGAATCTCGCGGGTCCGGTTCGAGGTGATGATCACGACCGGCGGCTTCTCGACGCGGACCGTGCCGATCTCGGGAATCGTGATCTGGAAATCCGACAGCGCCTCCAGAAGATAGGCCTCGAACGGCTCGTCGGTGCGGTCGAGCTCGTCGATCAGCAACACCGGCGGCCCGGCGGTGTCGGGCTCCAGGGCCTGGAGCAGCGGCCGCTTGATCAGGAACCGCTCGGAGAACACGTCGCGGCCGAGTTGGGTGCGGTCGGTCACCCCTTCCGCCTCGGCCATGCGGATTTCGATCATCTGGGCCTGGTAGTTCCATTCGTAGACGGCGGAGGCGACGTCCAGCCCCTCGTAACACTGGAGCCGGATCAGGCGCCGGCCCAGGGTCGTGGCCAGCACCTTGGCGATCTCGGTCTTGCCGACCCCGGCCTCGCCCTCCAGAAACAGCGGCCGGCCCATG
>CAJWQN010000179.1 GCA_913045505.1 uncultured Rhodospirillaceae bacterium
AGCCGCCGGTCTCGACGCCGATCTCGCGCAGCACCGCGATCGAGGCGTCGCGCATCAACTGATATTCCTTGTCGGTCAGGGTCAGGGCCGGGGCGACCGTGATGGAGTCGCCGGTATGGACGCCCATGGGGTCCAGGTTCTCGATCGAGCAGACGATGATGCAGTTGTCGGCGCGATCGCGAATCACCTCCATCTCGAATTCTTTCCAGCCGATCACCGATTCTTCGATCAGAACCTCGCCGGCCGGAGAGGCGTCGAGCCCGCCGGCCACGATACGGTCATATTCCGCCCGATTGTAGGCGACGCCGCCGCCTTCGCCGCCGAGGGTGAACGACGGCCGGATGATCGCCGGCAGACCGACGTGATCGAGGGCGGCGCGGGCCTCCTCGGCGCTCCGGGCAACGGCGCCGCGCGGCGTGTCGAGGCCGATATTGGCCATGGCCTGGCGAAACTGCTCGCGGTCCTCGGCCTTGGCGATGGCGGCGCGGCTGGCGCCGATCATCTCGACGCCATGGCGCTCCAGGGTGCCGTCCTCGGCAAGCGCGAACGAGACGTTGAGCCCGGTCTGGCCGCCCATGGTCGGCAGCAGCGCGTCGGGCCGCTCCTTGGCGATGATTCGGGCGACGGTGTCGGCGGTGATCGGCTCGACATAGGTGGCGTCGGCCAGGCCCGGGTCGGTCATGATCGTGGCCGGGTTGGAGTTGACCAGGATGACCCGATAGCCTTCTTTGCTCAGCGCCTTGCAGGCCTGGGCGCCCGAATAGTCGAACTCGCAGGCCTGCCCGATCACGATCGGCCCGGCGCCGATGATCAGGATCGAGTCGATGTCGCTGCGCCTAGGCATCACCGCGCGTCGATCAGGGCCATGAAGCGGGCGAAGAGATAGTGGCTGTCCTGGGGGCCGGGGGAGGCTTCCGGGTGGTGCTGGACGGAGAATACCGGGCGGCCGGCGACGGCGATGCCTTCGAGGGTGCGATCGAACAGCGAGACATGGGTCATGGTGACGCCGGCGGGCAGGCTGTCCGGATCGACCACGAAGCCGTGGTTCTGGCTGGTGATCTCGACCTTGCCCGTGACCAGATCTTGGACCGGGTGATTGGCGCCCCGGTGGCCCTGATGCATTTTCATGGTCCGGGCGCCGAGCGCCAAGGCCAGCATCTGGTGGCCCAGGCAAATGCCGAAAATCGGCGACCCGGATTCGAGCAACGCGCGAATCACCGGCACCGCGTAAGCGCCGGTCGCGGCCGGATCGCCGGGTCCGTTGGACAGGAAGATTCCGTCCGGGCGGTGGCCCAGGATGGCCTCGGCATCGGCGGTCGCCGGCACCACGGTCACCCGGCAGCCGGCGCTGGCCAGGCAGCGCAGGATGTTGCGCTTGGCCCCGTAATCGATGGCGACGACGTGGCGGCGCGGCCGGTCTTGGCGGCCATGGCCGGCCTCCAGTGTCCACCGGGTTTCGGCCCATTCGTAGGTTTGGGTGCAACTGACGTCCTTGGCCAGGTCCATGCCTTCCAGGCCGGGCCAGGCGCCGGCCCGACCGGCGAGCGCGTCCAGGTCGAAGGCGCCGTCGGGGTCGTGGGCGACGACCCCGGTGGGCGCGCCCTGGCGGCGAATCAGCCGGGTGAGAGCGCGGGTATCGATGCCGGCGATCCCGATCAGGTCGCGGCTCCGCAGCCACGACTCGAGATGACGGGTGGCCCGAAAGTTGGACGGCTCGGTGATCTCGGCCCGCAGCACCAGGCCGCGCGCGGCCGGAACCACCGATTCGATATCGTCGTCATTGGTGCCGACATTGCCGATATGAGGGAAGGTGAAGGTGATGATCTGGCCGGCATAGGAGGGGTCGGTCAGAATCTCCTGATAGCCGGTGACGGCGGTGTTGAAACAGATCTCGCCGACCGCGGCGCCAGTGGCGCCGACACCCTGGCCCCAAAAGGTGGTGCCATCGCCCAGCACCAGGACGGCGGACGCGCGCGCGCGGGCTTCCGGCCCGCGAAGCGGGGTGGTTTCAGCCATCAGGCAGGGTCGATCTCCGGCACGGGGCGGGCGCCGGGGCTTCCTCCGGGCACGGGGCAACCTACGCCCGGCCCCAGCCCTCGTCAAGCCTCGGCGAATACTCCAATTATTCTTTAATATCAATTGGTTGTAATTTTCTCAAAGTTTGATTCGTCAGCGCGGCCAATGTGTACTATGTAACCAAATTACCGAAGCGACAGGACCACCGGGGGCCGGTGCTTGGACCGGTTCGTCCGAACGAAAGGCCGGCTTCTCGGAATTCGCAAATTTTTGAATGGGTTAGACGTTATGCTGCGGACACGCATTGCCGACGACCTCAAAGCTGCGATGAAATCGAAGGATTCGTGCAAGGTCTCGACCCTTCGCCTGATCCTGGCGGCGCTCAAGGACCGCGATATCGCGGCCCGGTCCGCCAACAACCGGACCGAGATGAACGACGCTCGGATTCTTGATTTGCTGAACACGATGGTGCGCCAGCGCCAAGATTCGATCCGCCTTTACGAGCAGGGTGGGCGGCTTGACCTGGCCGAACAGGAGGCCCAGGAGATCGCGGTGATCGAGAGTTACATGCCCGAGCAGCTGGACGAAGGCGAGATCGATCAGGCGGTGCGCGCCGTGATCGACGAGGTCGGCGCCTGCGGGGTCAAGGACATGGGCCGGACCATGGCGGCCCTCAAGCAGAATTACGCCGGGCGCATGGATTTTTCGAAGGCCAGCGGGTTCGTGAAGGGGTATCTGACCAGCGCCGCTTGACTGTCCCTCGACATGGCCTTTCCGCTCCAGTTTCTGGACGAGATTCGGTTCCGATTGCCACTCGGCCAACAGATCGGCCGGCGGGTGCGGCTGGCCAGGAAGGGGCGCGAATTCTATGGGCTGTGCCCGTTCCACAAGGAAAAAACACCGTCGTTCTCGGTCAACGAGGACAAGGGCTTCTTCCATTGCTTCGGGTGCGGCGCCCATGGCGACGTGTTCGGCTTCACCATGCGGATCGACGGCCTGTCGTTTCCCGAGGCGGTCGAACGCCTGGCCGGGGAATGCGGCGTCCCGATGCCGGCCCGCACCCCCGAATCGGTGGCCCGGGACAAGCAGGCGGCGGATCTCCATGAGCTGTGCGAGGCGGCCGCGAATTGGTTCGCCGATCGCCTCCATGGGACCGACGGCGCGGCCGCCCGCGACTATCTGCGAGGGCGCGGACTCGACGAAGCGCTGATTCGCCATTTTCGGTTGGGCTATGCACCCGACAGCCGCTACGGCCTCAAAAGCCATCTGATCGGCGCCGGCGCCGATGAAGACGCCCTGATCCGTATCGGCCTGATCCGAATGCCCGACGACGCCCGACCGGCCTATGATTTCTTCCGCGGCCGGGTGATCTTCCCGATCGCCGATCGGCGCGGACGGGTGATCGCCTTCGGTGGCCGCGGCCTTGGCGACGGCCAGCCCAAATACCTCAACTCGGCCGACTCGGACCTGTTCAGCAAGGGCCGGGAACTCTACAACTTCGCCGGCGCGCGCAAGGCGGTCCATGGGGCCGGGTCGGTAATCGTCGCCGAAGGCTATATGGATGTGATCGCGCTGCACCGCGCTGGCCTGGAGAATGCGGTGGCACCGCTGGGCACCGCCGTGACCGAGGATCAACTCGGCTTGCTGTGGCAGGTCTGTGCGGAACCGGTGATTTGCCTGGATGGCGATGCCGCCGGGCGGCGCGCCGCGGCGCGCGCGGCGGAGCGCGCCCTGCCGCTGCTCAAGCCGGGCCGGTCGCTGCGCTTCGCGGTCCTGCCGGCCGGCGAGGATCCGGACAGCCTGGTCGCGGCCGACGCCGTCGAGGTCTTGGAAACAGCGCTCTCCAACACCCGCGCACTGGTCGATTTCGTCTGGGAACTGGAAATCGAGCGCGAGCCCACCGACACGCCGGAGCGCCGCGCCGGGTTCCGTAAGCGGCTCGACCGGACCATTGCCCAGATCGGCGACCGGAAGGTGCGCGATCAATATTATGACGAGCTGAGCGGGCGTTTCCGGGATGCGTTCCGGCGCCCGACGCGGGGCCGGGGCCGCGATCGCAACCGCGACCAGCGGCTTCGCAGTCGCGCGGTCCGCAATCGGTCCCTGGCCGGCCGCGCCCTGGGCAGCGATAAGAGCGGCGATCCGAAGCAACGGGAATCGGTACTGGTGGCGGCCGTGGTCAATCACCCGGACTTGCTGGCGACCGTCGAGGAAGAGTTCGCGATGGTCGCTCTTGCAACCGCCGGGCTCGACCGCTTGCGTCACGAGATACTGGACATTTACGTCAATCATCCCCAAATCGATTGCACGACCTTGCGGGCGGCGCTGGCCAGTGCCGGATTGGCCAACGAGCTTGCACTGGTGGCGGGTTCGGGCGCGTATGGCGGAGCCCTGATCCAGGGATTTGCGCGACCCGAGGCGGGCCTGGCCGAGGCCGAGCGGGGATGGCGCGAGACCCTGGCGCTCCACCGCGAGAGTGTCGAGCCAAGCCCGGCGCCGGCGGAGGCGTTGGAATGAACGGGGGCGTGCGCGGGCACGAAACACTTGCCTGCGGGACGCCGTTGCGGCATTCAGTCGCCGGGCCGGGCAATCGGCGGGTCGGCCATGAGCGGTGGATGGCGGTCAGCGGGCGGGGCAAGTCTGTTTCCAAGGGACCAATGATCTGATGGCGAAACAAGCATCCTCGGCGGAGACGGTCGAGACCCAGAGCGAATCTTCCGAAGGTCCGCTGGTCGATTCGACGGCTACCGCGGTCAAGCGCCTGATCGAGCGGGGCCGCGAGCGCGGCTATATCACCTACGACGAACTCAACACGACTCTGCCGCCGGAGAAGGTGTCCTCGGAGCAGATCGAGGACGTGTTGGCGATGGTCTCGGAGATGGGCATCAACCTCATCGAGGGCGAGGACGGCGAAGAGACCCAGCCGGCGCCGGCCGAGGAACGGGAGTCCGGCACCACCACGACCGAAGAGACCGATCTGGGCCGCACGGATGATCCGGTGCGCATGTATTTGCGCGAAATGGGCAGTGTCGAACTGCTGTCGCGCGAGGGCGAGATCGCGATCGCCAAGCGCATCGAGGCCGGCCGGGAAATGATGATCGGGGCCATTTGCGAATGCCCGATCACGTTGCGCGCGGTCAGTTCGTGGTGCGCGGCCATCAATGAAGACCGCATGCTGCTGCGCGATGCCATCGACCTGGAGGCGACCTATGTGGGATCGGAAGGCGTGGCGCGGAACGGCGCCCCGGTGTCGATCGCCGCTGTGCGCGAGGAGGAGGCCGAGGGCGAAATCAAGAGCACGGACGATTTCGGTGCCGCCGGCGAGAATTCCGGAAACGGCGCCGACGACGCTGGCGCCTCGAGTACGACCGGCGATGGCCAAGGTGACGGTGGCGCCTCGAGCGCGGCCGGCGATGGCCAAGGTGACGGTGGCGCCTCGAGCGCGGCCGGCGATGGCCAAGGTGACGGTGGCGCCTCGAGCGCGGCCGGCGATGGCCAAGGTGACGGTGGCGCCTCGAGCGCGGCCGGCGATGGCCAAGGTAACGGTGGCGCCTCGAGCGCCGCCGGCGATGGCCAAGGCGACGGCGACGGCGAAGGCGACGACGCCACCATGACCCTCTCGGCGATCGAGGAGGCGATCCGCCCGGCGGTGATGGACGGATTCACGGCGATCTCGAGGGCCTTTACCAAGATTCGAAAGATTCAGGAGCAGCGGCTCAAGGCCTATATGGTCGGCGAGGACCTCAAGCCGGCCACCGAGCGCCGCTACGCCAAGCTCAAGCGCGAGGTCCACGACCATTTCGCCGGCCTCAGGCTGCACAATTCGCGCCTGGAGGAATTGATCGACGAGCTCTACGGCCGTAACCGGCGCCTGATCACCCTGGAAGGCAAGCTGATGCGCCTGGCGATCCGGTGCAAAGTCAGCCGAGAGAGCTTTCTCAAGCAATATTTCGGCAACGAGCTCGACCAGCGCTGGCTGCGCCGGGTCGGGCGGCTGAAGGAGCGCGGCTGGAAGGAGTTCGCCAAGAACCACGGCCCCGAGATTCGGGAATTGCGCATCGCGGTTGCCCAAACCGCCCTCGACACCGGCCTGGATATCGGCGAGTTCCGCCGAGTCGCGGCGACGGTACAGAAAGGCGAGCGCGAGGCCAGCCAGGCCAAGAAGGAAATGATCGAGGCCAATCTCAGGCTGGTGATCTCGATCGCCAAGAAATACACCAACCGGGGCCTGCAGTTTCTGGACCTGATCCAGGAAGGCAATATCGGGCTGATGAAGGCGGTCGATAAATTCGAATACCGCCGCGGCT
>CAJWQN010000180.1 GCA_913045505.1 uncultured Rhodospirillaceae bacterium
CCATCAGGCGGCGATGTCGGTGGGCATTCCGCTCCAGCACATCTGGGCCGTGACCTGGTCGGTCGCCGGGATCATCGCACTGGTCGCCGGCATGCTCTGGGGCGCCAAGCTCGGGGTGCAGTTCAGCCTGTCGCTGCTGGCGCTGAAAGCGCTGCCGGTGCTGATCATCGGCGGCTTCGATTCGATCACCGGCGCGATCGTGGGCGGGTTGATCATTGGCGCCGGCGAGAAGTTGGCCGAGGTGTTCATCGGCTCGTATTTCGGCGGCGCCATCGAGAACTGGTTCCCGTATCTGTTGGCGACGGCGTTCCTGCTGTTCCGGCCCCAAGGCTTGTTCGGCGAGAAGATCATCGAGAGGGTCTAGCCATGATCTATCGCGAGGCCGGGCAGTTCAAAACCTCCTACGCCGCCGACCAGGCCGTATTTCCGATCAATCAGGACCGCTGGTTCATTTACGGTTTTCTGTTCGTCGCGGTGGCGGTCGTGCCCTTGGTTGCCAGCGAATACATGCTCCACACGGTGCTGATCCCGTTCCTGATCCTGGCCGTGGCGGCGATGGGGCTCAATATTCTGCTCGGCTATTGCGGGCAGATTTCCCTGGGCACGGCCGGGTTCATGGCGGTGGGCGCCTTCGCCGCCTACAAGATCGCGATCGCGTTTCCCGATTTGCCGATCCTGATCAATTTCATCATCGCCGGGCTGATCGCGGCGGCGATCGGGACCGTGTTCGGCCTGCCCAGTCTGCGCATCAAGGGCTTCTACCTGGCGGTCACCACCATCGGCGCCCATTTCCTGATCGAATGGGTGATCACCCATTTCGGCTGGTTCACCAATTATTCGTCGTCCGGCGTGATCACGGCGCCAGCGATCGCGGTATTGGGCATTCCGATCGAGACTCCGGAGGCGCGCTACGTGTTCACGATCGCGATCGTCATCGTGTTGGCGATAACAATGAAGAATTTGGTGCGCAGTGAAATCGGCCGCGCCTGGATGGCGATCCGCGACATGGACGTGGCCGCCGAGGTGATCGGAATCCACCCGCTCAGGACCAAGCTGCTCGCCTTCGCGATCTCCTCGTTCTATTGCGGGATTTCAGGCGCCCTGTTCGTGTTCATCTACCTGGGCACCGTCGAGCCTCAGGGATTCGACATCACACGCGCCTTCGAGGTGTTGTTCATGGTCATTATCGGCGGCCTCGGCAGTGTCATGGGCTCGTTCTTCGGCGCCGCCTTCATCGTCATGTTCCCGATCCTGATCACCAATGTCGCTGGGCTTTTCGGCTCGATCGTTCCGGCCGAGGTCTTGTCGAACCTTGAGTTGATCGTATTCGGCAGCCTGATCATTTTCTTCTTGATCGTGGAGCCGGCGGGCCTGGCGCGCCTGTGGTCGATCGGCAAGGAGAAACTGAGATTGTGGCCGTTTCCGTATTGAGCGCCCGCGCCCGGCGCCGCCGAGCGCAATTTACCAATCGGGCGCGCGATGCTACCTTTGATGAAATCCGAGGGGCACGCCACCACGGCGGCGCCGATTGAGGGAGGAGAGCAAAATGCGTTTCGGCAATATCGTGTCGGCCGGCATGTTCGCGGCCGCGCTTGCCCTGCCGCTGGCCGGGCAAGCCATGGCCCAAGACGAGAAGGACATGCAGTTCTATCCCGTCAACGCCTACTGGACCGGTCCCTACGCCGCCGGCGGTTCCGCCTTTGGCGGTGGCATGATCGACTATATGAAAATGCTCAACGAACGTGACGGCGGGATCAACGGGGTCAAGTTTTTCTGGGAGAAGTGCGAGACCCAGTACAAGAACGATCGCATCGTCGAGTGCTACGAGCGGATGAAGAACCGCGGTGCCGGCATGCCGCTGTTCCACCCGATGAGCACGGGCGGGACCTACGCCATCTTCGAGCGCGCCTGGAAGGACAAGATTCCGGTGTTGACCATCGGTTACGGCCGCACCGATGCCTCGGACGGGCGTGTGTTCCCCTATCTGTTTCCGATGATGACCAACTACTGGTCCCAGAACACCGCCAAGATCAAGTTCATCGGCATGCGGGAAGGCGGGATGGACAAGCTCAAGGGCGTCAAGATCGCCAACATCCACCACGATTCCGCCTACGGCAAGGAAACCATCCCGATCCTCGACGAGCAGGCCAAGCTGTACGGCTTCGAGGTCAAACATTACCCGGTCGCCCATCCGGGGCTCGATCAGAAGGCGATCTGGTTGCAGGTCGGCCGCCAGTTCAAGCCCGACTGGGTGATTCTGCGTGGGTGGGGCGTGATGAACCCGACCGCGTTGAAAGAGGCCCAACGGATCGGCTTCCCGCGCGAGAAGATGGTCGGAGTCTGGTGGTCGGGCGCCGAGGAAGATACGGTTCCGGCCGGCGGCGCGGCGGAAGGCTATATCGCCGCGGGCTTCCACCCCTCGGGCACCGACTTCCCGGTCATTCAGGACATCATCAAGCACGTCTACGACAAGGACAACGGCGAGCTGCCGCGCGAACGTCTGGGTTCCATCTACTACAACCGGGCCATCGTCTGGGCGATCGTCTCGACCGAGGCGATTCGGGATGCCATGGCGATGTTTGGCAATCGTCCGGTGATCGGCGCCGAGGTCCAACAGGCGCTCGAGCAGTTCCAGATGACCGATGAGCGAATCAAATCGCTGGGCGCGGAGAACTTGATGCCTGCGTTCAGCGTGACCTGTCAGGACCACGAAGGCGGCGCCGCGGTCAAGTTCCAGCAGTGGAAAGACGGCAAGTGGGTCGAGATCACCGACTGGATCGAGACCGACGACGGGCTCGTAAGGCCGATGGTCGAGAAATCGGCGGCCGCCTATTCGAAGGAAAAAGGCACGGCCATGCGCGATTGCGCCAGCGTGAGCTGAGCCATCGATGGCCGAAAGCGCGGAAACGGCGAAGTCGGCCGGCAACGGCGGCACACTGCCGCTGTTGTCGGTCACCAATATCGAGGTCATCTACGATCACGTCATCTTGGTCTTGAAGGGCGTATCGCTGGACGTGCCCGAAGGGCGAATCGTTACCCTGCTGGGCGCCAACGGGGCCGGCAAGACGACCACCCTCAAGGCGATCTCGAACTTGCTCAAGTCCGAGCGCGGCGAGGTCACAAAGGGGCGCATTCTCTATAACGGCGAGAGGGTCGACCAGCGCAGTCCCTCGGACCTGGTCAGGCTTGGCGTCACCCAAGTGATGGAAGGGCGCCATTGTTTCGAGCACCTCACGGTCGAAGAGAACCTGCTGACCGGCGCTTATAGCCGCAAGGACGGTCGCGCCGCCATCCAGCGCGACATCGATATGGTGTACGGCTATTTTCCCGCCATTCAGGAACGGAAAACCAGCCTCGCGGGCTATATCTCGGGCGGCGAGCAACAGATGACCGCGATCGGCCGCGCGCTGATGGCGCGGCCGACTCTGATTTTGCTTGACGAGCCGTCGATGGGGCTGGCGCCGCAATTGGTCGAGGAGATTTTCGAGATCGTCAAGCGGCTCAACCGCGATGAAGGGGTGAGTTTCTTGCTTGCCGAGCAAAACGCGACCATCGCGCTGCGCTATGCGGACTATGGTTACATCCTCGAAAACGGCCGCGTGGTTCTCGACGGCGAAGCCAAGATGCTGCGCGAGAATGAAGACGTGAAGGAATTTTATTTGGGGCTCAGCGATAGCGGGCGAAAGAGCTACCGCGACACCAAACATTATCGCCGGCGCAAGCGCTGGTTGGCCTGACGTTCGCCCGAGCCGCGCGGCGCGGAGTCGGCTTGGAACCGACGCTCGCTTGTGAGACAATAGTTCAGGGCACGAGAGGTTTCATGAGCATGGCACGTCCAAAGACAGGCAAACGCGTGGCGGCGGGGCGGAAATCGCGGGCGACCGCGGCTACGGCGAGAACCGCGGCCAAATCCAAACCGGCGGCGCGCGCGCGGCGATCGACACCAAAGAAGGCGAAGGCGGGGGGTAGCCAGCCGATTGGCGCCACCACCCAAACCTTTGCCCTAGTCTCGCGCCTGGTCGCGCGCGCGCTGTCGGCGCGGCTGGGGCCAAAGGGCATTGGCTTCGGCCAGTTTCCGGTCCTGCTCTGCCTGTGGGACGAAGACGGGGTGACCCAGAAGGTCTTGAGCCAAAGAGTCCGGATCCAGGCGCCGACGATGGTGCGGACCTTGGACCGGATGGAGCGCGAGGGGCTGGTCAAGCGGGTCCGCAGCAAGACCGATCGCCGTCAAATTCACATCCGGCTGACCGCCAAGGGCCGCAAGCTCGAGAACAGCCTGGTGCCGCTGGCCGCCGAGGTCGAGTCCGCGGCCCTGGCCGGGATCAGCAAGCGGGACCGATCCCAGCTCGACGGCCTTCTCGCCCGGCTGATCGCCAATCTCGAGAAAGACTCCGCCGGCGCCGGGTAATCGCGGCCGCCGTCCCGGCGGCTCCCTGAAGAGACCGTGCTTCCCAAAACCCCGGATCGGCCCTAGTCTAGTCGGGGACCCGGTATGACGCCCGTGCACCGTTCCGGGGACCAGTGGACCAAATTGGGAGGAACACATGACAACGACTCAGGTTGCCCGTCTCGCCCTTGCGGCAACGATGGGGCTTGGCTTGGCGGTGACCATGGCCGAAGCACAGATGTTTTACGAAGGTGTGGATTCCGGTTTCCCGGCGCCGAGCGGCGATTCGAGCGTGTTGCCCGCCGGCGCGAAGCTGATGCGTCTTTGGGACGGGGGCTGCGCCCTCACCGAGGGTGTCGCCGCCGGCCATGACGGCTACCTGTATTTCAGCGACATCACCTTCACCAAGTTTTGCAAGGATGCCAACAACACCTACCTTCAGGCCGGCAATATCTGGCGGTACGATCCCCGGTCGGGCGATACGACCATCTACCGCTCGCCGTCGGGCATGTCGAACGGTATCAAATTCGATGCCGCCGGCAACATGATCGCCGCACTGGGGGCGGATTACGGTGGGCGCATGCTGCTCAAGACCGAAATGGCCACCGGCCGGACATATATCCTGAGCGGCCTGTTCCGGGGCCGGCCCTACAACGCCTTGAACGACATCACCATCGATGAGCAGGGCCGCATCTATTTCAGCGACCCCCGCTATCTGGGCCATGAGCCGGTCATGCAGCCGGGCTTCGCGGTCTACCGCCTGGACACCGACGGCTCGGTCCACCGAATCGTCACCGCCGCCGGCAAGACCAATGGCGTCCTTGTCTCGCCCGATCAGAAGACCTTTTACGTGGTCAGCAACGACAACGGTTATCTGGGCTTCATGCAACTCGACGAAGGCGAGGGGACCCTGAAGGGCCACCACCTGCTCCAGGCCTTCGATCTTGCCGCCGACGGCACCGTCAGCAACCGGCGGGTCCTGATCGATTATGCGCCCGACAGCGGCCCCGACGGGCTGGTCGCCGATGTCGACGGCAACATCTATGTTGCCGAGCGCTCGGAGAGCCGGCCGGGCATCGCGGTCCGCACGGCGACCGGCAAGGAACTGGCCTTTATTTCGACCGGCGAGGAAATGCCGACCAATGTCGGGTTCGGCCGGGGCGCCGAAGCGGACGTTCTGTACGTGACGTCCGGCAAGAGCCTGTACAAGATCAAGATGGCCAAGAAGGGCTACCAACTGCCGTAGCCGCTCAGGGTACGGATTTCGCCGTTCGCGGGGTCGGTGCGGGATACCGTGCCGGCCCCGCGTCCGTCTCGATCGGCCCCGCCGGACCGGCGAAGGTGGGCAATCGGGCGATCGGCAGCCCCGCCCAGCTCAAATATCCCCCGGCCATGGTAAACGCGACGTTGAGATCGGGATTCGCCTGCCCGCCGCGCAACGCCGAAATCCGGGCCAGGCCTTGAAGCGCCTGATCGTGAAATTCCCTGGAGATCACTCCCGAACCGTGGGCGGCCGCGACGGCGTCCGCGACCCCGGCCAGGTTGAACGTGAGCCGGCCCTCGGGACGCAGGCCGCTGTCCAGGGACAAACGACCGTTCGCGGCCAGGTTGACCGTTCCCCATCTCAAGGATAGGTCGGAGATGCCGATCACGCCGGCATCTTCACGCCAGGCGGCGGCGGTGGCCGGTTCGGGCGGACCCAGCCCGCTCACCCAGGCGGCCAAGGCGGCCCGCTGGACCACGGCTCCCATCGGCGCGGCGAGCCCGGCCGAAGGGGGCAAGGCCAACTGGTCGAGCGCGAGATCGATCCGGATCACGCCGTTGCCGGCCCGCTCCAGGGCCATGTGAACCGATTCCGCCGTGCTGTCCAGGCCAAGGCCGGTCACGGTCAGCCGGTCGCCGTCAACCGTGGTCGATACGACCATCCCGTCA
>CAJWQN010000181.1 GCA_913045505.1 uncultured Rhodospirillaceae bacterium
CTTCGCGGTCACTCAATTGTATGGCTTGACCGAAAGCTACGGCCCGTCGCTGATCTGCGCTTGGCAGGAACCCTGGGAGGAAGAGGCGCTCGAGGACCGGGCGCCGCTGATGGCACGCCAGGGCGTCACCTATCCGTTGCTGGAGGCGGCCCGGGTCGGCGATCCCGAGACCGGGCGCGAGCTGACCTGGGACGGCGAGACTCTGGGCGAGATCATGCTGCGCGGCAATACCGTGATGAAAGGGTATCTGAACAACGCCGAGGCCACGAAAGCGGCGTTTCGGGGCGGCTGGTTCCACACCGGCGATCTGGCGGTCCGCCATCCGGACGGCTATATCGAGGTCAAGGACCGGTCCAAGGACATCATTATCTCGGGCGGCGAAAACATATCCTCCCTGGAGGTCGAAGAAGTGCTGTACAGCCACGAAATGGTGATCGAGGCGGCGGTGGTCGCGCGCGCGGATCCGAAATGGGGCGAGAGCCCGTGCGCGTTCGTGACCCTGAAGGCGGAATCGGATGCGGTCTCGGAGGCCGACATCATCGGCCATTGCCGTGACCGGATGGCCCATTTCAAGGTCCCGCGGACAGTGATTTTCGGCCCCTTGCCCAAAACCGCGACCGGCAAGATACAGAAATTCGCCCTGCGCGCGCGGGCCAACGCCTTGGCCGAGGACGGCGACCGATGAGTGCGCCGCCCTACCGGTTGGACGGCAAGGTCGCCCTGGTTACCGGCGCCTCGCGCGGGCTCGGGAGGAGGTTTGCCCAGACCCTCGCCGGCGCCGGCGCGAGAGTGGCGGCAACCGGGCGGGCCACCGAACTGCTCGACGGTCTGGTCGGCGAAATCGGCGAGGCCGGCGGCACGGCCAGGGCCTTCCCTCTCGACGTGACCGAGGCAGCCGGGGTGCGCGCGGCGGTGGCCGCGGTCGAGGAGACCCTGGGCCCGATCGGGATTCTGGTCAACAATTCCGGAATCGCGATCACCAAACCATTTCTGAAGTTCGAGGAGAGCGACTGGGACCGGGTGATGGACACCAACCTCAAGGGCGCCTGGCTGGTCGCCCGGGAGGTCGCCGAACGAATGGTCGCTCACGCCCGAGGCGGCAAGATCATCAACATTGCCTCGATCGGCGCGAGCGTGGCCCTCGGTCAGCTCAGCGCCTATTGCGTCTCCAAGGCCGGCATCGCGCACTTGACCCGGACCATGGCGGTCGAACTGGCGCGCTACGACATCCAGGTCAACGCCATCGCGCCGGGCTATGTCGAGACCGATATGAACCGCGACTTCTTCGCCACGTCAGGCGGCAAGGACCTGATCCGGCGCGCCGTCCCCCAGCGTCGCCTCGGCCAGCCCGAAGACCTCGACGGCGCCCTGATGCTCCTCGCCTCGGACGCGTCGCGCTTCATGACCGGCAGCATCATCGCCGTCGACGGCGGCCACAGCATCGCCTGAGGCGGTCAGCGAGCCGCCGTCATTTCCCCGTCGCGGTCCGCGAACCGGAACCACGACCGCGCTTGCGCGCGGACCCGGATCGGCGGCAAGCGTGGGTAGACGCCGTCAGCGCACGAACACAAGCTGCCGACGATAGCGCAGCCGATTTGGTTTGTTGGTCCGATGCCGGAGCAGCGAACAAGTCGGTCAACATCAAGAATCGTGAGGACGAGGCGCAGCTTGGGAAAATCAAGGCGGCCATCGGAAAGGGCGCGTCCCAGATCGTTCTCGGTCTCGTGCGCGAGGAGGTCGCCCGTCTCCAGAAGAAGCGTGTGGTGGCGTAAAGGCGGCGCCAGAACGAGGCGTCGACTCGGCGCTACAGTTTCGAGGGAGACGACTTCGCTTACACCGACATCAGCGCCGCGTGACCGCGCCGCCTGCCCTCAACCGCGCTCGATCGGCAGGGATTCGTCGCGCGCCCATTCGCCCATGGAGGCGTCGTAGAGGGTGAGGTCGTCGTAGCCGAGTTGGTGGAGCAGGAACAGGTCGATGGTGGCCGAGATGCCGCCGCCGCAATAGGCGATGATTCGGTCGTCGCGCCCGACGCCGGCCGAGTCGAAACGGGCCTGGGCCTGGGGCAGCGAAACGAACGCGTTGGTGTCCGGGTCGATCAGGGTCGCCGCCGAGACACCGACGCTGCCCGGAATTCGCCCTGGCCGGCCATAACGGCTGGGCTCCTCGCCCAGGAAATACTGCTCATTGAGGGCGTTGATCACACAGGCGCCGTCATCGTCGATGGCATCGAGAACCGAACCCTTGTCCACGATCAGGCCCGGGCGCGGCCTCGCGGTGAACTGGGCCGGGGGATAGCTGCTGGGCTCGGTCGAGATCGCCCGGCCCTCCGCAATCCATTTGTCCCAGCCGCCGTCGAGCACCGCGGCGCGGTCGAAGCCGAAGGCACGCAACATCCACCACAACCGCGTCGCCCACATGATGTTGCCGGCGCTGTAGAGAATCACCCGGGTGCCGGCGCCGATGCCGTGGCGCGACATGGCGGCGGAGAATTGTGCCTCCGAGGGCGCCATGAAGCGAAGCCGGGTGCCGTTGTCCGACAATTCGCCCTGCAGATCCAGGAAATCGGCGCCCGGTATGTGGGCGTTGTCGTAATCGGCACGGCCGCTTTGGACGATATACGGAGCCTCCGTTTCGGCGTCCGCCGGCAGCAGATAGGTGGTGCAGTCGTAGATGCGCAGCGCCGGATCGGCGAGGCTGGCTTCCAGCCAATCGGTCTGGACCAGCGCTTGTGGATCGCGGTATTCCCCGGTCGCGTCCGCCATCGTCATTCTCCTCGGCCGTTCCGCCGGCCCGCTCCGTCATCGGAGACCATGCCACCAAATCGGTGGGCGGTTTGTCAAATAGGCGCGCCGGGCGGAACGCACTCTTGACAGGACACCGGCGCCGACGAAGCATGGCCGGGGAAAGGGAGGCCGTCATGCTCTATCGCGATTTCGCCGATCAGGACTCGATCGACGCCGAATACGACCCGGCCCGGGGCACGTCGGAGGTGGCCGACATCATCGCCCGCTGGCAGGACGACAGCGCCCGCGTGCGCGCCGATCTGGCCTGCGAGCTCGGCGTTCGATTCGGGCCCACGAAAGCCGAATACATGGACATCTTCCCGGCCGCGCGGGCGCGCGCGCCGGTCCACCTGTTCATCCACGGCGGCTATTGGCGGCGGTTCAGCGCCCGCGAATTCTCATTCGTCGCCCGCGCCCTGGTCGCGGCCGGCACCACCGTGGCTATCAGCAACTACGCCCTCTGCCCCGACGTCACCATCGACGAGATCGTTCGCCAGACCCGGGCGGCGATCGCCTGGCTATATGGCAACATCTCCGATTTCAGGGGCGATCACGGGATGATCACCATCTCCGGCCATTCGGCGGGCGGGCATTTGGTGGCGATGGCGCTGGCCACCGATTGGCCCGGCGAATACGGCTTGCCGGCCGACCTCGTCAAGGGCGCCTGCGCGATCAGCGGCCTTTACGACCTGGCGCCGTTTCCCTACTCCTACCTTCAACCGCGGTTACAGCTCACCTGGGATCAAGTCGGGCGCAACAGCCCGATCCGGCTGATCCCCGAACAGGGACCGGCGCTGACCGTGGCGGTCGGCGGCGCCGAGACGGCGGAATTCCAGCGCCAAAGCCGGGACTATCTGGCCGCCTGGCAGGCCAACGGCCTGGCGGGCACATCGCTGGTGCCGGACGGCGCCAACCATTTCACCATGCTCGACGGTTTCGCCGATCCGGACAGCGCCCTCGGCCGCGCGATCCTCACTCCGCCGCGACCGCGTTGATCGGCGCGCGGGCGCGCCTGCGCGCATCGGCGATCAGCGGCGGGCAGCGGTGTTCGTCGTAGTAAAGCGACTGGCAGTCCAGGCAATAGAAGCATTCGTCCATGCGGATCGCGCCGCTCCGCTCGATCGCCTGAATCGGACATTTGCGGGCGCAGAGCTGGCAGGGATCACCGCATTCGGCGCGCCGGACAAGGGGGTTGAAGAGCCTGAGCTTGCCGCCGATCACCATCACGGCGCCCAACGGGCACAGAAACCGGCAGAACAGCCGCTCGACCACCAGGGTCGCCGCGAGCAGGGTCAGGGCGTAAATCAGATAGGGCCAGTCGCGCACGAACTTGAGCGAGATCGCGGTCTTGAACGGTTCGATCTCGGACCCGGTGCCGGCCGCGGTCATCGAATGGAACGACAGCGCGACCAGGGCCGCGAGCACGACGTATTTGACCGGCCAGAGTCGTTTGTGGACCGCCAGGGACAGCGACACCTGGGGCACCCGCGCCAGCCGCGCGACCCGGCTCAGCAATTCCTGCAGCGCCCCGAACGGGCACAGCCACCCGCAGAACACGCCCCGGCCCCAGAGGACGAAACTCACCAATGTAAACAGGGTCAAAACCAGGATCAGCGGGTCGAACAGCAGCATGGTCGGGTCCGACCGATCGATCAGGGCTTGGAGCCATGTGAGGACATTGATCACCGACAATTGGGCGCCGGCCCACCACCCCATCCAAACCAGGACCACGGCCAGGAAGCCGAGGCGGAGTGCAGTGTAGAGGCGCGGCCGCCGGGCCAGCGGCGCCATTGCCGTCAGCATCGCGACCAACAGGCCGAGCACCACGGCCAGAATCGCCAGATTGGTCGATTGGGCGGCCCATACCGCGCGCCAGACCGCCGCCGGCGGCGGCGTCGCTTGGGGCGCCGCCTTGGCCGGCAGGATGTAGCGCTCGCTCAAGCTATAGGGCAGGGAAAAGGTCGTCGTCGCGCCGGGATTCGCCGCCTCCTCGTCCGCGACGTCCAGTTCCAGGCGCCACGGCGCCAGCGGGTCGATCCCGCTCGCCAAAGGCAGCCAGAACATCCCGATTTCCGAGAACGTCGGCCCATCGGTCGCCTTGAGGAACGGTATGAACCGATAATTCTCGCGGGTGAGCGGAAAGACGGTGTCGTTCTGAACGACCCGGACGCGATCAAAGGTTCCCGAATAGTACACGTCGGTGCCGACGAAGGAATAGGAGCCGTTGGCCATCACCAAGAACACCAGATCGGCGGGGTCGCGCGTGGCGACGTGGAGTCGGTACCAGAGCCCACCGAGCAGATTGCGGCCGATCGAGGTCGGCGCCACCATCGCCGCGTAAAGGTCGATCACCGGCCCATTATCGGGGTGTGAGGGCAAGTCGGCGCCGGTGACCTGGAGCCGCGCGATCGCCTCATTTTCAATCAGTTCCGGCCAGGGGGCGGGCTCGAACACCATCATATCGACCGCCGCGCCGGCCTCGCCCGCATCATGAGCCCGGGCGATGATACGGGCACCCTGAATGATCGCCTGGTTGAACAGGATCGCGCTGATGGTCGCCGAGCTGACTCCGTCCAAGGTCCCCTCGCCACTCCGTCCGCGCGGCTCGATTCGCCAGCCGAGGCCGTATTCGAGGCCATCATATTGCTTGGTGAATTCCTCGACCGACCCCTGCAGCATATTGACGTCGATAATCGGCTCGTGCTGGTCGACGACCTTGGCGCCGGTGAGCCGGCCGTCGAGATCGATCCCGACGACGATGGTAAAGGGTGCGTTGGCGAAACCGACCGTGTCGACCACGTCGGAGCTCGCGAACACGTAGCCGGCAAGGCCCTTGACGTCGTAGATGGCGGCGGCGGGCGGGTCGCCCTCGGGTGCGATGTAGTAGCGCATGGCCGGAAACACCTCGCGGACCAGGGCATCCGACAGCAAGGGCGTCAGCGCGTCCGCCCGGGCGCCCAGGGCGGTGACCAGCACCGGCAGGGCCAATGCCACAAACTCGATCGATCGTCTCAGGCGAGACCGCATCACGACCTTCGATTCCGGCGGCCCCGATCCGGGCCAGCCGGCGAACCTAGACAAAACCGAGCGCCGCGTCGATGGCCATTATGGCTCAGGCCCGGGCCTGGGCCTCGCAGGCGGTGGTTTCGGCGATCATGCGCCCGTTCTCGGCGGCCGCCCCTAACGTGCCCCGCCCTCGCCGACCACCACGAACGGCGCCCAGAACATCGGATGGGCGAAGTGCGGGGCCTCCTTATCGTCCATGAGCGCCAGCATCGAACGGCGCAGGGCCTCGGCGCGGCCGATCTCGGGATGCGCGGCGGCCTCCTTGAACAAGCCCGTGGTCAGCTTCACGGCCGCGTTCGAGGCCACCGGCCAGTGCGACACCAGCAATGCCCGTGTGCCGGCGTAGAAGAACGCCTTGGCCAGCCCCGACAGCCCATCGGCGTCCAACTTGCCGTCGCTCGAGGCGGTGTTGCAAGCGGACAAGATGACCCAATCCGCGTCTAATTTGAGTTGAGAAATCTCA
>CAJWQN010000182.1 GCA_913045505.1 uncultured Rhodospirillaceae bacterium
AGGAGTCCCGTCTCGGTGTGGCGGTCGCCGCAAACACGGAGTCCCGTTCCGGCGCGGCGGCCGTTGCTAACACGGAGTCCCGTTCCGGCGCGACGGCCGTTCCAAACACGGAGCCCCGTTCCGGCGCGGCGGCCGAACCAAACAGGGCGCCCGGTTCGGGCACGATGGCTCGCGTCCAAGCGCCGGCGGCGGCGGCGCCGACCGGTTCGTCGCGTGCCCGCCCGACGATCGCCGCCACCGTCGCCGGCCATGATTCGGATGGCTTGGCGTTGGTTCGTGTGCCGGGCGCCACCTTCCGCTTGGCCACGCCCGCGCCGTTGCCGGCCGGCGCCACCGTCACGTTGGAAATCTTGACCATCGGGCCACCGCCGGCAATCGCGACCGGCGAAACGATCGGCGCGATCCCGACCGACCCGTTGGCCGGCCTGTCGCGGGACTGGCCGGCGCTGCGCGAGGCCGTGACCACCTTGGCGCGAGTCGATGCACCCGCCGGCCAATCCGTGACCCAGAACGTGCTTCCCAACACCACCCCGTCCGGACTGGCCAATTTGATTGGCTATCTGTTCGGGCTTCAACTCGGCAATGGCGCCGCTTGGTTGGGCGAGCAGGCGAGCAGGGCGCTGGAAAGGGCCGGGCGCGCCGATCTGGTGGAACGCATCGCCGACGATTTTGCCCAGCTTTCCGTCTTCACCGGCGATGTTCAAGCGGCCGATTGGCGCCTTCTTCCGTTCCCGTTCTTCGATGGCCAGCATCTCCATCAGGTGTTGGCGTTTCTGCGCCAGCATGAGGAGGACTCGGCGGATGGTGAAGTCGAGCCCGGAGGCACGCGCTTGGTGATTGATATCGAATTGAGCCGGCTCGGCGCGCTCCAGCTCGACGGTTATTACAACAATCCGCGCTTTGACCTGTTCGTACGCAGCCGAAAGCCGTTGGACGCCGGGGTCCGCCATGACATTCTTGCGATCTTCGACGACATGGCGGCGGCGTCGGAACTCCTCGGCGGGGTGACGTTTCAGGTCATGCGCCGATTTCCGGTGACGCCGCTCGACGAGATCGCGGCGGCCGGCGGCCACCGGCTGCTGATTTGAGCGACCTTGGGCGATCTGGATCATGGACCCTTTCGAAGCCGCCAAACTTCGCCGCGAGCATCTGCGGGTCGAGCGCAATCCGCGACCGGGGCTGGAATACATCGTCATGCTGGAGGATCGGATGACTCCGGCCGCGTTCGCCGCGCCGGTCGAGATAGGCCTGCGCTACATTCCCCAACGCGAGATCGTCGCGCCCGGCGCGCTCGGGCCCTATTTGGCGGCCCTGTCGGCGCATCCTTGGCCCAGCCTCGAGGATCTCGGACAGGTCGTGCTGGGCGACGTCAACAGCGAGTTGGTGCCGCGCTGGGCACAAGTCAGATTGACCGTCCGCGCGGAAGGTCGATCGCACAGTGTGGTCCTGGAGGATCGCCAGCCCAAATGGGACAACCCCAAGCTGATGAACCGCTTGCCTCCGGTGTGACGGCGCCGATCACGGCCCGGCGCCGGCATCGCGCCGCCGGTACATGTCAAGGCCGATCTCGTCGAGTTCGTTATTTTCACGACGCGCGGCCTCGGCCTCCTCGCGGCGCTGGCGCAGGTTCAAGGCGGTCTCGTATTTCTTGAGTTCGCGATAGGCGTCGGAGACCTGCTCGCCGACGGTCTCGATCTCCACCTCGACCGCCCGCTTTCTTGCCTCCAACGCCTCGCGATCACGAATCGAGCGGTCGGCGAAGGGACCGTAGCTGAACAGATATTCCGGCGCCTTCGTGGCCAAGCCCTGCTCATCCAGGATCGCGCGTTCGAGCGCCACCCGCTCGGCGATCAGGGTCTCGCGCCGATATTCCAAATCGCTCATATGGCGGCGGCGCTCGTCGAGCACTTCCTTGAACATCCGGATCAGCGTGGGCAGACCCCTCACGGCGCCGCCATCCCGAGAAGCTGGGCAAGCTCTTCATAGCCTTGTTCGAGGTTGCTGCTTTCGCTCAGATCCTGGCGCAGAAACTCCTCCAACGCGGGATTGTATTGGATCGCCTCATCGACCTCGGCGCTGGTGCCGGGGCGATAGGCGCCGAGGCGGATCATCTCCTCCATGTCCCGGTAGGTCGCCATCAAAGAGCGCGCGCGGTCGATCAGGACGTTCTGGGCCTCGTCGTTGCAGTTGGGCATGGTCCGCGAAATGCTGCGCAACACGTTGATCGCCGGAAACCGACCGCGCTCCGCGATCGCCCGCTCCATGACCACGTGGCCGTCGAGAATGCCGCGTACCGCGTCGGACACCGGCTCGTTGTGATCGTCGCCCTCGACCAGAACGGTAAACAGGCCGGTGACGCTGCCGCGCCCGGCGCCGGGTCCGGCGCGCTCCAGAAGCTTGGGCAATTCGGCGAAAACCGACGGCGTGTAGCCGCGGCTGGCCGGCGGTTCGCCGGCGGTCAACCCGATTTCTCGCTGCGCCATCGCGAACCGGGTCACGCTATCCATCAGACACAGCACATCGCGCGCGCGATCGCGAAAATACTCGGCGCAGGTCAGGGTCAGGTAGGCCGATTGACGGCGCATCAACGCCGACTGGTCGGAAGTCGCGACCACCACCACGCTGCGCTTCAGGCCCTCCTCTCCGAGATCGTCCTGAAGAAACTCCTGGACCTCGCGACCCCGTTCGCCGACCAGACCGATGACGCTGACATCGGCCGAGGTGAATCGCGCCATCATTGACAGCAGGACCGATTTGCCGACACCGGAGGCCGAAAAAATGCCCATGCGCTGGCCGACACAGCAGGTGATGAAAGTGTTGAGGGCGCGGACGCCCAAATCGACCTTGCCGCCCACGCGGTCTCGGGTATGGGCGGGCGGCGGGCGGCCGCGCAGGAGGTAGCCGTGATTGCCGGTGCCGAGCGGCCCCTTGCCATCGATGGGTTGCCCGAACGCATCGATCACGCGCCCCAACCAGGACTCGTCGGGATAGATGACAGGGTCGGTGTTGATCACCATCACCCGGCTGCCCAGCGCCACCCCTTCGAGCGAATCGAACGGCATCAGCAGCGCCCGGTCATTCCGGAAACCAACCACTTCGCAAATGATCTCATGCCCGCTCGCGCTGGGAATCGCGCACCGCCCGCCAATTCCCAAAACCCCCTGCAGCCCGGCGCATTCGACCAGGAGCCCGAGCACGGCCGTCACGCGTCCGAACACGCGATAGGACCGCACCCGGTCGATCTCGTCGGCAAGATCGGTTACGAAGCTTCCCGCCATCGTCCGGCATTTCCTTTCATCCGTTCGCGGCCATGTTCAGCCACCGCCCTTAAGGTTCGGTAAAGGAACTCCCTGTCTGGGTCACCGGCAACCGGCCCGGGCCGCGTTAATCATTTGTTTACCATTTTGGGTCCGCGCCCTATATATGGGATCATCGTTGTTTTTTTGCTCGGTGAAGGGGAACAACGGCATGCGGGTTCTTGTGGTCGAAGACGATCCTGCCGTCGCCAGTATGATCGAAACCATGCTGTCGTCCGAGAAGTTCGTTTGCGAACTGACCGAGTTGGGGGAAGACGCGGTCGACTTGGCCAAGATTTATGATTTCGACATCGTTCTGCTCGACCTGATCTTGCCGGATATCGACGGTTACGAGGTCGTCCGGCGATTGCGGAACGCCAAGATCGCGACGCCAATTCTGATCCTGTCGAGCCTTGGGCAAACGGATCAGAAGATCAAGGGCCTGAGCTTCGGCGCCGACGACTATCTGGTCAAACCGTTCGACCGGCGGGAATTGCTGGCGCGCATCCAGGCGATCGTGCGTCGCTCTCAGGGCCATTCGCAATCGCTCATCAACACCGGCAAGCTGGAAGTGAATCTGGACGGTCGCACGGCTCAGGTGGACGGCCAACCGATCCACCTGACCGGCAAGGAATACAGCATTCTGGAGCTGCTTTCCCTGCGCAAGGGCAGCACCCTGACCAAGGAAATGTTCCTCAACCATCTCTATGGCGGCATCGACGAGCCCGAACTCAAGATCATCGATGTCTTCGTGTGCAAGCTGCGCAAGAAACTGGCCGCGGCAACCGGTGGCGACACCTATATCGAGACCGTCTGGGGCCGGGGCTACATGCTCAAGGATCCGCCGCCCGTGAAATCGGACGAAGAGGCCGCCTGAGGCGGTTCAGGCCGGCGCGTACAGGCCGCGCTCGTTGTCGATCGGCTTGAAGGCATCGGTCACGCCGAGAACGGTTTCGGCCCCACCCAGGGACAGAAAACCGTCATCCGGCAGTATTTTCCGAACCCGGCGCAAGATATCGGCCTTGGTCTCCTTGTCGAAATAGATCAGCACGTTGCGGCAATAGATGGCATCGAACGATCCGAGCCGGGAAAAATCCTCGAGCAGATTGAATTCCCGGAAGGTGACCATGGCGCGGATCGCACTGTCGATCTGCCATGTTTCCTCGGTGCGCTTGAAATACCTGGTCATCATGGTCACCGGCAAACCGCGTTGGACCTCGAATTGGGAATAGAGGCCCACTTTCGCCTTGTCGAGCGCCTCGCTGGACAAATCGGTGGCGAAGATCTCGACCCGCCAGCCGTTGAGCAGTTCGCCGATATCCTTGATTATCATGGCGAACGAGTAGGGTTCCTGTCCGGTCGAGCAGGCCGCGCTCCACAACCGAATCCGGCGATTGGCCGCGCGCGCCTCGGCCAAATGCGGCAGGATCACCTTGCGCAATTGATCGAAGGGGCGAATGTCACGGAAGAACAGGGTCTCGTTGGTGGTCATCGCCTCGGTGATTTCGCCGAGCAGCGCATTGTCGGCCCCGGACCGGACTTGCGCCGCGAGTCCCGAGACATCGCCCAGCCCATGGGCGCGCGCCAGAGGATTCAGCCGCTACTCCAGCAGATAGCCCTTGTCCGCCGACAACACGATTCCGGAGCGTTTGTAGATGATGCCGCAAAGCAGCTTGAAGTCATCGGCGGTCATGCGGTGGGCGCCCCAAACTTGCGCAGGACATAAGGCGCGATCCCGGACAACGGCAGCACCGCACTGCACAGCCCGTTCGTGGCGACCGATCCAGGCATGCCCCAGACCACGCTGGTCGGTTCGTCCTGGGCGATGACCGAGCCATGGGCCGCGACCACCTCCCGGGCACCCTTGGTGCCGTCCGTGCCCATGCCGGTCAGGATGACGACCATCAGCTTGCCGCCGTAAACCGCGGCCAGACTGCGCAACATGGGATCGACCGCCGGTCGGCAATAATTCTCTGGCGGCCCGCTGTCGATCTTGATCACCGGCGCGCCGCCACCGCGCCGCGCGATCATATGAAAATCGCCCGGGGCGACATAAATTCGATTTCCGACGATGATTTCGCCATCGACGGCTTCGCTGGCCTGCAATCCGCTCACCTTTTGCAACCGCTGGGCCAAAATGGTCGTGAACGTGGGCGGCATATGCTGGGTGATCAGGATCGGCGCGGTCAGCCGATTGCCCAGGAGCTCGAACATGTTGAACAGGGCCTGGGGGCCGCCGGTGGACGATCCGATTGCCAGCACTTTGGGCACCTCGGCCAATCCCTTGCGCAGCGCCACTTTGGCGTCGCCGTAAAGGCCCTTGGGCGCGGCGGCGGCGGGCTTGATGCCGGGACGCCGCAAGGCGGGTGCCCTCGCTTCCCGCCGCGCCGCCTGCCCCAGGGCCCGGATCTTGGTAACGAGCTCGTGCTGGAAGTCACCGCCCGTGGCCAAGGCGCCGGTCGAGCTGGGCTTGGGGATGTATTCCGAGGCGCCGTTGGCGATCGCCTTTAGACTGATCGCGGCGTTCTTGGCGGTCAGGGTCGAGGCCATGATGACCCTGAGCCCGGGCTTTTTCTCGAGCAGCAGCGGCAGGGCGGTCATACCGTCCATTTCGGGCATTTCGATGTCGAGAATGACGACCTCGACGTCGAACCGGTCGAGCGCTTCGATGGCGCGCTTGCCGTTTCCGGCGGAGGCTTCGACCACAATCCCTTCCTCACCGTCCAGAATGCGCTTGAGCAGGCCCCGAATCACCGCCGAATCATCGACCAACATCACGCGAACGGGCCCGCCGCCGCCCCTCCGGGCAACAGCCCCGCTGCCCGCCGCTTTCAATGTCACTCGATCAGCCCTACTTGAGCGAATTTCGATCTCAGAATGTCGGAGTCGAACGGCTTCATGATGTATTCATTTGCTCCGGATTGGATCGCTTGCTCGATATGTGGGACATCGTTGACAGTGGTGCAGAAAACCACCACCGGCCCGTCGCCACCGGGCACCTTGCGCAACTCC
>CAJWQN010000183.1 GCA_913045505.1 uncultured Rhodospirillaceae bacterium
AGCGCCGTTCCCGAGCGAAACCGGAACCGTCGAATCTGTCTTCAAGTCACCCTCACCCCGTCCGCAAAGCGCCGATCCTCCCCGATCCGGCGCCGCGAACCGCTCATGAGTTCGTCCCGCTCATACAGCGTGCCCAACGCTCAGCGGCCTCCTTATAGCCCGATTCGCCCGCCCAGCCCACCTGTTTGTTCTTGCCAACGGAACATATTCGGATTCCATGGGAGGGCGTGATGGCGCGGCCGGTCAGTGCGCGCGCTCGCCAGTCTGTCTGTATTGGCCTTCCTCGGCGTCGAAGCGCTCCAGTTCCTTGTTTTCCAGACCCAAATACAAGGTATCCGAATTTCCACGAAATATGTTGACCTTGGCGTTGAATACGTCGCGCCTCAAACCGTGCTTGTCGACCACCGAGTATTTCTTGATGTTGTAAACGCCGCGCTCGACTCGTTCGCCGGTGAGATAGACCTTGATCGCGCTGATTTCCTCCGACGACAGGGTGATATCCGCGAGCCGGTCCAGTTGGTCTTGCGCACGTTTCACGAACACCGGCGTCGGCACCGGCGTGCCGCCGCCGCCGCGGCCCGCGGTCTCGTCGTTGGGGCGATCGAAATTGCCGAACAGCACCTGGCCGTCGAGCGCCTTGCCGATCATCCGCGCCAGCTCGATGGTCAGATCGCCGACGATGTAGCCGCTGATCGCCGGGTTGAGGCCTTCGGCCTGGTAATACTCGTAGTGACTGCCGATATGGAAACAGGTGCGCAACACCGGCGCGGTCCTGGGATTGCCCTTGATCTGGGCCAGGGCATTGTCGGCCAGAATCAGCATCATCAGATAGAACAAATTGACGTCGGCGCTGATGCCGTCGTCCCGATTCCAGACGTAAAATCCATCGCCGGTGGTCGAACGGCCCAGATCGATGCGCAATTTGTTGGCGATTGCCTGGCGATGGGCGACGTTGATCGAATAGGCGAGGCTGTTGAGCAGGGTGACCTGCTCGAGCGGCGTGTAGAGCGAGAAGCTGACGATATCGAACAGCAAGGCCGCCCGATAATCGGATTTCGTAACGCTGTAGCGGCGCACCACCGAATCGATCGCCTTGGTGCCCAGTCCCTTCGGCCCCGGCGTGAACGGCAGCGCCAGACTGATCGGCTTGACCCGGAACATGGCCGCCACGGTCATGAGCTGATCGCGCGCCATGGCGTGGCTACCCGACAGCAGGCCGGAGATTTCGCCGGTCAATTCGGGAAGCATGTATTGAGGGATCACCAGCAGGTCGATTCCCTCCCGCCGCGGGCACCAGCCGACGATCAGGTTGCGGCCCAGCTGCCACAACCGATTGAGCCCGCCGTCGAGGTCGCGCAGATGGCGGCGGGCGGCGGCCCGACGATCCGGCGTGGCGGCGGGCTGCGGTCCGTCCCGTCCCGAGACTTTGTTCATGCGGCCGGCGCCTCCAGGTTGACCTGCCACACAGCTTGCACGGGCGCGCCACCCCTGTCACCCCTCCATCCGTCCCTAGGTCCGCCGGCGCCAGCGATGAGAGGTGATGACGCCGCGCCGTGGCCATTGCGGCCGGGCGTCGATGTCGCGTCCGCCGCAGGCGCCGCAACGAAGGCGCGCGCCGAGACCGGGGACCGGGAAATTGCGGCCCAGCCGAGCAATCAAGGCCGCGACCTCGAGAGTCGTGTTGTGGCTGCAACTATTGCACCACGCCCACAGCTTCAGCCCGTTCGCCGCGACTTCACCAAGCGTGGCCGGGGCCGGGCGGATCCGGCGCGATTGCCGTCGAAACCGTGGCGTGTGCCGTGCTGTCATCATCGGTTCCGGAGCTATGGAAAGAATGATACAAATCATGAACATTTTGAATGCTGCGCACCCAGGGTGTCAACGGTGTTGGACCGCAAGATCAGGGCAGCCATGGCGCGGACCGCCCGGGTCGATGTACAATCAACCGCCGAAAGTCAATTAATCCATACGGTCAAAAGGCTCATCCAATGCATGGAATTTCAATGACAATTGGAAGCGTTAAAATAACCGCGGAAGTCTATGATACGAATACGGCCCAGGCGATTTGGGACGCCCTGCCGATTCGCGCGACCGCGCGAACCTGGGGCGAGGAGGTCTATTTCAGCACCGGCGTCGATGCCGCGCCGGAGGCGGATGCGCGCCAAGTGGTCGCGGCGGGCGAACTGGCATTCTGGCTGGCGGGGCGCGCGATCGCGATCTGTTTCGGGCCGACGCCGGCCTCCCGCGGCGACGAATGTCGCCTGATTTCGGATGCCAACATCTGGGGCCGGCTCGACGGCGACCCGCGCGCGCTGGCGGCGGTCGGCGACGGCGATTCGGTGGTGGTCGAAAAGGGGACCACGGCGGCCGACGACTGAACCGCGGCCGGGCCTTAGCCGCGGCCCAGGAACTTGGCGGTGGTCTGGCGGAGCCCGGCGAACAATTGGGCGCCCAAGTCGCCGCCCTTGCCGGTGATCTGTCGGCTGAACACCAGCCCCATGGCGTCGACGTGAACCCGCGCGACCTTGGTCTTGATCGCGTCGGTCATCTCGGCCATGCGCAGAAAAACGACCAGCGAATCAGCGAACGCGGTCAGGAGATCGTAATTGATGTTCGATCCGTAGCCCTTGATGTCGTGGGCCAGCCGCTCGACCGTCTTCAGATGCTCCGCGCGCCTTGCCGAGTCGGTCTCGGCCTGCCGGCAGGCGTTCTTCAGCTTGTCGATATCGATGTCGGCGGCTTCCAGAAATTCGTCGTGCAGGCCCGCGGCCTTGGCCTCCGCCTCCTTGAGCAACTCCTCGTCGAAGCCGTCGCCGGTGATCTTGCCGCCGAGAGTGACCTTGTCCTTGATCCTGTTCGGTGGCCTGACCATGGTGACCTCGAAATCGTCATCGTCATCGTCGGTCATGGTCTGCTCCCTCGGGCATCGTTGGGGCCGCTCCCGCCAGCCGTGCGTCCCGGGCCGCGGCGGCCGCGGTCACGCATGGCCCCCCACCGGGATCATCTCGACATCGCCGGGGTCCTTTTCCTTGGGCGTCTTCTTCCGTTTGTCCCCACCATCGAACTGAATGACGCGCCGACGCCGGTCGGGGCCGAAAAATGACTTGGTGCGCAGAAACGGACGCGGGTTGTTGATCACTTCGAGGATCCGGGCGTAAAGCCCCTTCGCCGACACCGGCTTGACCATGAATTCGGTAACCCCGGCTTCGCGCGCCGCCCGCACCGTTCCGAAGTCGCTGTTGCCGGTGACCATGATCACGGGCACGAACCGGTCCGGGCTGTCCTTGCTGGTCCGCAGCAACTGGGTGAATTCGATGCCGCTCAGGGGTTCCATCATCTGATCGCATATCACGATGTCGACCGCCGATATTTGCATTTCCTTGAAGGCCTCGGCGGCGCCTAATTTTGACGACACGTTGCGGATGTTGAGACCGCGCAGAATTTCCTCAATCAAATTGAGCATGTGCCGATTGTCATCGACGACCATAACCGACATTCGATCTAGCCGATACACCCCGCTACTCTCCCGTGCGGCTGAGCGTCATACATCAACACGACAGTGTTCCATATAGGTCCCTCGAACGCGGTTGACACCGAAACTTGCGGGCGCGCGACCATGGGGCGGCGAGCTTCGTCGCCGACTGACGATGGCGGCGATCCGCGGCCACGGCGCCGTCGATCACGAACCCGGCCGGATTGACGGGTTGATCGCTGCCGCCGACAATGTTGCCGTCGATGTCGATCTTGACCAGATTGGAGGCCGTGATCTGGTCATACATCAGGCCCATGATCGTGTTTCCAGGAAGTTTCACCTTGTCGTGAACGATGTTACATCTTCTCGGATGCCGTGTCTTCCGGCCGCGGGGCGCCGCTCCTTCCTGGTGGCCGCCACATGACCACGCTGGTAACCGGCGCCACCGGTTTCGTCGGCGCCGCCGTCGCGCGCCGGTTGCTGGCCGGAGGGCATGACGTGCGCGCCCTGGTCCGGGCCGGCGCCGATCGGCGCAATCTGGACGGCCTGGCGGTCGATATCGCCCTCGGCGATCTCACCGATCGGAATTCCCTCGATCGGGCGGCGAAGGGGTGCGAGGCGTTGTTTCATGTCGCCGCCGACTACCGCATCTGGTGTCCGAACCCCGCGATCATGATGCGGGTCAACGTCGAGGGGACCGCCAACGTCATGGCCGCGGCCGGTGCCGCCGGGGTTGGCCGCATCGTCCATACCTCCTCGGTCGCCGCGCTCGGGCTCGGCGGCGACGGCACCCCGGCCGACGAGGACACACCGAGCACCGAGCGCGACAAGATCGGCCCCTACAAACGCTCCAAGTTCCTGGCCGAGCAGGCGGTGATACGCATGGTCGAGACCGACCGGTTGCCGGCGGTCGTGGTCAACCCCTCGACCCCCATCGGCCCGCGCGACATCAAGCCGACCCCGACGGGGAGGATCGTCGTCGATGCCGCCGCCGGGCGGATGCCGGCCTATGTCGAGACCGGGCTCAATGTGGTCCATGTGGATGATGTTGCCGCCGGCCATGTGCTGGCGTTCGAGCACGGCGCGATCGGCAGGCGTTATATCCTGGGCGGCGAAAATCTCAGCCTGCGCGAGATCTTGGCCGCGGTCGCGGGCTTGGTGGGGCGGCCGCCGCCGCGCCTGCGCTTGCCCCACGGCGCGGTGATGCCGGTCGCCTATGCGGCCGAGGCCTGGGCGCGCCTGACCGGGCGCGAGCCGATGGTCACGGTCGATGGCGTACGGATGGCACGCAAGCCTATGTTTTACAGTTCCGAGAGGGCGCGCCGGGAGCTGGGCTATGGGCCACGCCCGGCGAGCGAGGCCTTGGCCGACGCGGTGACGTGGTTCACCGCGAACGGCTATTGTTGAGCCGGTCCCGGATGGAATATGGCCGATGACGGTTAGCCTCAAGGCCGGGGCGGGTGGCGTCCCCTACGATCAGCGGCTGGCCGGGCTGGTGGTACGGCCATTGGCGGGCACGCCGATCCATCCCAATCACTTGACCGTGCTGAGCATTGCCTTTGGCCTGACCGCCGCCGGGCTGTTCGCATTCGGCGACAGTCCGGGATGGGCCGCGACCTTGTTCATGCTCGGCGTATTCACCGATCATACCGACGGCGAACTGGCCCGCCTGACCGCCAAGACCTCGCGCTTCGGCCATCATTTCGACTACATCGCCGGCGCCGCCAACTACACCGCCCTGTTCGTCGGCCTCGGGATCGGCCTCGATGCCGACTGGCTGGCCGGTTTGGCGCCGGTACTGGGTGTTTGCGCCGGTCTGGCCAATCCGTTGGTGATGGGCGTGCGCCTGGTCCACGAGCGCCGCCACGGCGATGCGGCGGTGGCCCATCCCTATTTCGGCGGGTTCGAGCTCGAGGATTTCATATATCTGATCGGCCCGATCACCTGGCTCGGCGGCCTCGACTACTTTTTCCTGGTCTACGGCCTCGGCGCCATCGGCTATCTGCTCTGGCAGTCCGCGATGCTTGTCGCCTCCGAAATGCGGGGTTAGGCGAGAGACTGGGTCTGCCGGTTTTGCGCGGCCGCGTGACTCCGTGGCGCGTCGCCGCGATGACCGGGATAGTCCCGCGCCTGGCCGAGCGCGCCAACCAGACCGCCGACACCTGGTCGGGCGGCGAGCAGGCGATGCGGTCGATCGCGCGCGGCCTGATCGGCGATTGGGCGCGATGTTTCACCTGAAACCCGCGGCATTCCGGCGACGCCGGTTCGCGGCGGTCGACCCTGTTGAAAACACCGCTGCTATTCCGGATTGTTCAGGTCCGGCGTTCGCCAATGACAATCTGTCGCTCACGACTGCGCGGGTCGACCGAAAACCCGCACTCCAGCAGCACCTGGCGAACCTCTTCTTCCGTCGATTCGTTTCTTCGTTCCGCGCCACAGTCAATCGTAACCATTTGTGTAATCTTTAGTGCTTTGCGGGCACCCATCAGGACTTCCGGCTCAGCCCCTTCCGCGTCGCACTTCAGTATTGCAATATTCCGAATTTCGTGTTCTTCAATGAACGAATCCAACGTCCTTGCTTCTACTTCGACAACTTTATCGAAGTGATCAGGCTCGATAACCGAGCTATCGGCCCTTCTCACTGAAGAATAGAACGTTATGTCTCGGTTCTCCTCGAACAGGGCAACGTTGAATGCGTCGTCTGGCAGGTTTCGTGACAAGGCAGAGAAGACAATGGGATCCGGCTCGAAAGCGTAGACGGTAGCGCCTCGGCGCTTGCAGCCGAGGGCGAATTCTCCGACGTTGGCCCCGACATCGACGACGATGTCCG